>NZ_JBILJQ010000079.1:0-22083 GCF_044377145.1 Aquimonas sp. | reverse complement strand
CCGACTGCCGACCACGCGCAACCGCGACATCGACAGCTTGCTGCCGATCGAGGGCTGGGCGCCGATCTGCAACTGAGGCTCAGCACGGCGAGTGGGGAAGCGGTAGGTGGCTTGGGCGGACGCTTACTGCGGAGCTTGTCGAACAGCTCTCGACTTCGGGGTGATTCGAGCCGACCGTCCAGTCGCTGTCGCCATCCCGCAGATCGAGCGCTGCTGTGGCCGGGTCTTCGGTCCTGCGAACCAGCGCCGCGGCATCCGCCGGCTAGAACATCAGATAGCTCACGCCCAGAACAACGATGAGGTAGACGCTGCTGAGCGGCAGGCCAACCTTGAGCAGATCGCGCACGCGGTAGCCCGCCGGCCCGGTGATCATCGCAAGAACCGGGTTGCTGCCGGTAAGGAAATTGTTGGACGCGCACAGCGCGACCACCACCGCGAACTGCACGGGATTGGCGCCTGTTGAGATCGCGATGTTGATGGCCATCGGCACCATGATGACGGTGGCCCCGACATTGCTGACCACCAATCCCAGGCCGGCAGTCAACGTGCCCAGAATCGCCAGCAGCGCCCAGCTGGGCAGGGCGCCGAAGCGCTCAAGCGTCTGCTGCGCGACGAAATTGGCCACGCCCGAGCTGTCGACTGCCCAGCCCAGCGGGATCAGGCAGGCCATGATGAAAACCGCCTTCCAGTTGATCGAGGCATAGGCTTCGTCCATGTTGATGACGCCCATCAGCAACATGCCAACCACACCGGTCATCAGCGCAACCGGCACCGCTACTTCACCCGAGAGTGCCAGCCCCAAGGCCAGCGCGAATGCGAACAGTGCATGTCCGAGCTTGTGCGGGCGCTGTTCCTCTTTTGGATAGTCGGTGACAACCACGAAGTCCTTGCGGCTTGCGGCCATGCCGAGCTCGCGCCAGAAACTGTGGAACACCAGCATGTCGCCGGCGCGCAACTGCATGTTGCGAATCTCTTCGCGGAACACCTCGCTGCCGCGGTTGATTGCCAGCACGCTGATGCCCAGTCGCTTGCGCAGGTGCAGTTCTTCCAAGGTCCGTCCGATCAGCTGCGAATTCGGTGGAATGACGGCTTCAGAGATGCCTGCGCGACTGGGATTGAACAGGTCGGCAAAGTTTCTCAGGCGCGCCTGCAAGCGCAGCATATTGTTCTGGGCATAACCAGTGACGTCTTCGCGTGGACCCATCACCCCGAGCACACTGCCGACCCAGATCATCTGGTCTGCGGGCGGGGCCAGTCGCGCCTCGTTGCCGTTCTTCAGCGCCAACAGCAGGGGCGCACCACGCTGCGATTCGGCTTCCAGTACCGACATGCCGACCAACGGGCTTTCCGAAGTGACGGTCAGCTCGAAGACATCACCCTCGATACCGTAGGCGCGTGCGAAGTAGCTGTCGGTGCGACCGGGCGCAACGCCCTTGTCTTCGCCCGAACCGAGCAGGCGACGTCCGAACAGGCGGAAAAACAGCAGAGCCGAGGCGAGCAGGGCCAGCCCGATCGGCAGCGGAGTGAAGATCGGCAGTGGTTGCAGCGAGGCCACGCCCGAGGGCAGGTTGCGATTGGCGGCGACCAGCAGGTCGTTCAGCAGGATCAAGGGCGAGCTGCCGATCATGGTCAGACAGCCGCCCATCACGATACTGGCGCCGATCGGCAGCAACAGCCGTCCCAGCCCGACACCGGTGCGGGTGGAAAGCCGCGCCGCGATCGGCAGGAACAGTGTCGTCACCGACGCGTTCTGCATGACCGATGACACCACGCCGGCCACACTGCTGCTGAGCAGCACCAGCCGATGCTCATAGCCCTTCGACTTGCGCAGCAGCCAAACTGCGACCCGGTTGAGCAGGCCCGTGCGGTCAAGCCCCGCACCGAGGATCATGGTGGCAATGACGCTGATCACGGCATCGCCGGCAAAGCCATCGAACAGCTGCTCGACCGGTACCAATCCAAACAGCCCCAGGCTGACCAGCACCAACAGGGCGGTAACGTCCTGCCGGACCCGCTCCCACACGAACATGATCATGGTGAAGACCATCAGGCCCACCACCAGCCACATATCGATCGAGAGCGCGGACAGCTGCATGATCAGGCGTCAGTGGCTCCGGGCCATGTGCGGCTTCGGGTATGCGCGAGCCAATTCATGGCTGCGGCGCGCTGCGTCGGTACAACAGATCCCATACGCCATGGCCCAGTCGCAGACCACGCCGTTCGAAATGGGTCTCCGGCCGCCATGCTGGTCGTGGCACCTGGCCGCGGGGGCCGGCGCTGTTGCGAAACTCCGCGCTCGCATCCAGCACTTCCCACATCTGCTCCGCATAGGGCTCCCAATCGGTTGCCAGATGCAACAGGCCACCGGGCGTCAGCTTGCGCGCAAGCTGCAGCACGAAGGCCGATTGCACCAAGCGACGCTTGTTGTGCTTGGCCTTGTGCCAGGGATCCGGAAAGTAGATCCGCACCTCGGCCAAGGCGCTGTCCGGGATGCATCGGGTCAACACCTCGAACGCATCATCTGCGTAGACGCGCACATTCCCCAGTCCGGCCGCGACGATCGCGTTCAGCACGCGTCCCACGCCCGGTCGATGGACTTCCACGCCGATGAAATCGCGCTCCGGGGAGTGCTGCGCGCCGTGCAGCAGCGCTTCGCCGTTGCCGAAGCCGATCTCCAGTACCAAGGGCGCGTTGCGTCGGAAGGTCGACTGCGCGTCCAGCAGGCCTGATGACAGGTCCAGCCCCAGCGTCGGCCAATGCTGGGCAAGCGCGCGCTCCTGCGCCGGGGTGAGACGGCCAGCGCGTTGGACGAAGCTGCGCAATGGACGGTCGGGAGGCGTCAACCTCCCGCGCGGGCGCGCGTCGGGCTGGTCCGCCATCAGAAGAACAGCCCGTCAATTGGCGACGATGCGCTCGCGTAGCGCTTGCGCGGAATTCGGCCCGCCAGGAAGGCTTCCCGTCCGGCTTCGACCGCCTTGCGCATCGCAGAAGCCATCAGCACCGGCAACTTGGCGCTGGCGATGGCCGTGTTCATCAGCACGCCGTCACACCCAAGTTCCATCGCGATCGCGGCGTCGGACGCCGTACCCACGCCTGCATCGACGATGACCGGCACCTTCGCGTTCTCGATGATCTCGCGCAGGGTGTAGCGGTTCTGGATGCCGAGACCTGATCCAATCGGAGCAGCCAAAGGCATTACGGCCACGCAGCCAATCGCTTCCAGCTGGCGCGCAACGATCGGATCGTCGCTGGTGTAAACCATCACTTCGAAGCCGTCCTGGACGAGTATCTCGGCGGCCTTCAAGGTCTGCACGACGTCGGGGAAGAGGGTCTTGGCGTCGCCCAGCACTTCCAACTTGACCAGGTTGTGCCCGTCGAGAAGTTCGCGCGCCAGGCGGCAGGTGCGCACGGCGTCATCGGCGCTGTAGCAGCCGGCTGTGTTGGGTAACAGGGTGAAACGGTCCGGCGGCAGGAAGTCAAGAAGGTTCGGCTCGCCGGCGTTCTGGCCGAGGTTGGTGCGACGGATCGCAACGGTGACGATCTCAGCGCCTGCGGCCTCAGTGGCAAGGCGGGTCTCGGTGAAGTCAAGGAATTTGCCGGTGCCGGTCAGCAGGCGGGACGCGAAGCTACGGGTGCCGATCACAAGCCGGTCGGCGGCGGTCTGGGCGCTGTTTTCCATCCGGCGATTATCGGCGCGAACGACGGCGCTGTCGCGCACTCGCAGCCATCCTGTGTTGAATCGTCTTCAGCCACCGCCGAGTGCGTGCACCAGCTCTACGGCATCGCCCTCGGCCAGGGCGTGCTCGGCGTGGAGGCTCTTCGGCACGATCGCGCGATTGACCTCGACGGCCACACGGCGGCCGGCGTGGCCCATTTCTTCCAGCAGATCGGCGACGGTGCCGCCGCTCAAGGTGTGCGGCTGGCCGTTCAGCTGAATCTGGATCATGTGGCTGCGCCTGTGTGTTGGGGATCACCATTCTCCAGCGTTTGATACAGCAGGTGCACGCTCGTTCCCGCCGCCTCGAGTTTGTCGTTGCCGTCCGCCTTCGCGGGGCGCTAAGCTTCCGCCCTCCGCGGGTGTAGCTCAATGGTAGAGCTGTAGCTTCCCAAGCTACTGACGAGGGTTCGATTCCCTTCACCCGCTCCAACTCACAGCGCGCAGAGTCCATGCTCAAGCCGAAGCGGATCACCTTGGGCTGGTGCGAGTGGTTGGCGTTGCCCGAGCTCGGCATCCGCGCGATCGAAGCCAAGGTCGACACCGGCGCACGCAGTTCGTCCCTGCATGTCGATGAGCAGCAATTGTTCCAACGCGACGGAATCGACTGGGTCCGCTTCAGCCTGCATCTCGACAGCAGCTCGGAGCCGCGAGCCGTGCAAGCGGAAGCCCCGGTGCTGGACCGGCGAGCAGTGCGCGATTCTGGTGGTCATGAGACCGAGCGCGTCTTCATTCGGACTCAGCTGTCTTTGGCCGGGCGTGAGTATCCGATCGAGATCAATCTTGCCGCCCGCCGCGGGCTGCGCTTCCCGATGCTGCTAGGCCGCACTGCGATGGCCGGCAGCTTTCTGGTCGATCCCGGCGGCCGTCATCGGCTTGGCACACCCGACCCGTAGCCTCCCCGGCAGCAAGCAGTGCAGGCGCCCATTCCCGATACATCATCTTGCGGCCGACATGAAACTCGCCATCCTCTCGCGCAATTCCAAGCTCTATTCCACCCAGCGCCTGGTTGAAGCGGCGCGTGCGCGCGGCCACACCGTGCGTGTGCTGGATCCGCTGCGCTGCTACATGCGGATCGCGCCGGGCGCCTTCGAAATGCACTACAAGGGCCGCGAGCTGACCGACTTCGATGCGGTGATCCCGCGCATCGGTGCTTCGGTCACCTTTTACGGCACCGCGGTACTGCGCCAGTTCGAAATGATGGGTGTGTATACGCCGAACGGCTCTGACGCGATCCTGCGCGCCCGCGACAAGCTGAACTGCCATCAGCTGCTGGCCAAGCAAGGCATTGGCCTGCCCAAGACCGTCTTCGGCGACAACCCGGACGACACCGCCGACCTGCTGCGCATGCTCGGCAAGCCGCCGCACGTCATCAAGTTGACGGAAGGCAGCCAGGGCACCGGTGTCATCCTTGCGGAGCGAGCCGCATCCTCGCGCAGCGTGATCGAGGCATTCCGCGGCCTGTATGCAAACTTCATCGTCCAGGAGTTCATCGGCGAGGCGAAAGGCGCGGACGTGCGCTGCTTCGTTGTCGGAAGCCAGGTTGTTGCTGCGATGCGTCGTCAAGCCAAGGCAGGAGAATTCCGCTCCAACCTGCACCGTGGCGGCACGGCTAAAGAGGTCGAACTGACCGAGGCCGAGCGCGAGACTGCGATCCGGGCTGCGCGAGTGATGGGATTGAACGTCGCAGGCGTCGATCTGCTGCGATCCAAGCGCGGGCCGCTGGTGCTTGAGGTCAACTCCTCACCCGGGCTGGAGGGCATCGAAGGTGCGACCGGCGTCGACGTCGCAGGCGTGGTCGTGGACTACATCGATCGCCGGCTGCGTGCGCGTCGCAGCAAGGCCTGAATCAGGCTGGCTGGCGATTAACGCAAACACAAGGCCGCTTTAACCCGGCTTTAATTCGGGGGGCCGCATCCTCCACCTACCGTAATTTCTTCGCTTGGCACTCCTCCAGTTCCAGGGCTCGCGGATGCACGGTATCGGGGCAGCACTTTTTAGCCCGCGGCCAGCAGTTCCCCCTGCCGGCGCGGGCTTTTCTTTGCGTTGAGTTTGGAAGAAGCGGAACACGGCGCAACGACAGACGCTGCTTGCGCTGGTGAACCTGAGCCTGGCCCGCCGCCGCGTAGCGGCGCCAGCTTGAGTGCGTCCGCGGAACGGGGAAACACCCCGATGCGCGGCGAAAGAGCCTCGAAAGGGCGCTACGCGAGTCGATAGGTCACGACGGACGCCTGATTTCCGGTACCACGATCCGAAAAATCGACTCGTGGGTCAGGAAGGGATCAACCGGTCGCGTTGCTCAGAGCTTCCCGAGCAGGGCCCCGGAGAGATTCCGTAAGGTCGCGCTTGCGACCATGGTTGCTCCAAGACACGAGCTACGCCTTGCACTCGAACATCTCTGCGCTCAATCAATCGCAACGATTGAACTCGCCGATGCCCTCGACAATCTCGGTGACCGCGATGCGTTCCGGTTCTGTGAGGTGTGGGTTCCATGCATCCATCAGCAGAATCACCCGGGTTTCGTTGCTGTGGTTCCAGGCTTCATGCACAAAGGTGTCGTCGAAGACCCAAGGCCGCCCATAGCGCCAGCAGCGTGACTCACCGCCCACCGTGAGGAAACACTGCTCGGGCACGATCAATGGCAGATGGACCACGACGCGCGCGTTCGTTACTCCGTAGTGCGGCTTGATATGGCTGCCTGGGCCGAGCAGGGAGAAGCAGATCTCAGGCGCATGATCCTTGATGCGCACCAGCGGCACATCGCGAAGTGCGGCCATGGTGTGCGGCGCCAATTGCGCGCCGGAAGGGGATTCCTGGCCATCCCGATAGAAGAAGAACGCGTCCCATCGCGGCTGTTCGCCTCCCAGATAGGGGGCTAGGGATTCGCCGCCCGGCGCCCGCAAGAACGGTCCTGTGTCCGCTTGCTGCTGAAACACATCCATCGCCTCCTGCCGAATCTGCTCTGACCGTTCGGCCAGCGCAGGAAGCCAGTCGATGAGGTCGGGTTCAAGCCACGGACTCGGCTGAAGACCAGGTATGTGCAAGAACCTTGGTGCCTGTCGCGGATCGGCCGGCGGATGGTTCTCATGTCCAAGATAGTGGGCCAGCCCGGCGCGAACGCGCTGCACAGCACTCGCGCCAAAACGCGACTCCAGCGGCTCGATCAGACCCATCAGCAGCCCCACGCGATTCTGATTGACCATCGCCATGGCGTGCAGTACTTCCGAGGTCAGCCAGTGAGGAGTGCTGGACGCATCCAGCCAGCGCCCCCTCGCCTGTGCGCTGCTGATGGCGCGGAAGTAGTTCGACACCGCCCCGCGCAGATTGCCTCTGCGTTCCAGGAGGGCGCCCAAATGAAGTCTTGCGGCGGCCAGCTCTGGATCCAAGGCCAGAGCTTCGCGGTGCGACTTTTCGGCCGCGTCCAGCTCGCCTGCTGCGGCTAGCGCCACGCCCATGCTGCGCGCAATCTGGGCATTCGCAGGATCAATGCTGCGTGCCTCCGAGAGAAGGGCAGCCGCCGCCTTGGGGCGGCCACTATCGATCTCACGTCGAGCTGCTTCCATCAGGGTGAGCACTGTCGGTTGCCTCTCCTCAGCGACTGCAACCGACTGCGCCCCTGCTTTGCGTGCGGGCACGACAGCTTCTACGAACAGCGAATAGTGGCCGCCACTGTGTTCCGCGCCAGCGACTGCGCTCTGGTCATCCACAAGAAACACGGGGTCCGCGCTCTGCATCCAGCCAGAACGCTCGACCGCTTCGAAACCTGCGGCTTCGAGCAGGGCCTGCAAGGTTTCGAAATCGTACCCGTACTTGTGCGCTTCGAAGAGATAGCCGGGGTCCGGTCCCACGCCTGCATAGTTGAGAAACTGGGCGAGCAAAGGCCCGTCACCCCGGGCGCCGTTCCAGTAAGCGTTGCGCTGCGCGAAGAACGCGCGATCGCCCCGGTGATAAGCGTCGATGAGCTGCCAGACGTCCGGCACGATCAGCCGAACTCTGGCACCAGGCGCAAGGATCCGGCGGAGTTCCCTCAGGAATTCCCCCGCCTCATTCGGGAAGAACAGATGCTCCAACAGGTGCGAGACGAATGCGTGGCTTACTGCGCCGTCCGCGAAGGGCAAGCCCCACTGAACATTCCAGCACAACGGAGCCGGGTGGACGTCGAGATTGACCCAGCCCTGAAGATTGTGGCCGCCGCTGCCGATATGCAATTTCAACTCTCGTGAGTCCGGTGAAATACCGAGCTCCGAAAGCTGTTCCTGAAGCCAGCGGGGGCGGGCCTGTGCCAGCTCGGCGCGTATCGAGCGAGCCTCGGCCAGAAGATTGTCAACGCGACCGAGGGCACCTGTTGCCATCCGCTCCGCCTGCGGCCCCAGCGCCCGAAAATCTGCAGCGAGGCGATACACCTCAGACGCAAGCACCGCAAGATTGCGAGCTGCCTGCTCCGTCGTCGGTTCTGCGCGGACATCAGGGGGAGTCAACATGGCAGCCTCTTCGATGGATTCAGAACAGCAAGTAGGTCGAAAGGATGAACTTCTCACCGCTGATGGGTGCTCGGCCCTCGTGCTGAAACATCCAGTAGGGCGGAAACATCAGCAAACGTCCGGCCTTGGGTTGGACCGCCACGTCGAGATCCACGAACGCGGTCTCGCCCCCTGCGCTGACATCATTGAGATACCAGAGGCAGACGAGATACCGATTGCTGACCGGGCCGATGGAATCGAAATGCGGCTGAAAACCTTGTTCACCACCAGGCAAGTAGCGCTTGAGGATGAGCTCACTGGTCTTGTCCGAACCCGGAACCGGCAGGGTCAGCCCGAGCGCCGCGTTGTACCGCTGGAGGTGAACATGGATGTTCTCCAACATCAGCTGACGAAAGCCGGGGTCGGATAAAGGACCGATATCGAGTTCGGTCCAAGCACTTTGGCCGAGCCATGCGTGCCTGTTGCGACCATTCTCTACATGGAACCTCGACAGAAGTTGGAAAGAGTCGATCATTTGCTGACACATCGCCGACGGCAGCGCGCCATCAAATGTCTGGATGAAACTGCGGATCGACTGCGCAGGTTTGGGCGTAAGGCCGGTGGGATGCTGGGGAGGGAGCATGTGCGTTTGCTGGAGCTTCCAGTAGGATTCGGCCGACCGTGGCGCCCGCATGATAATCAAGGACTCATCATGGATGCAGATTTGCCGGTGAATGCCGAGGAGGCGCTCGCCGTCTTGGGCTCTGGCGATGCGTTTCTGGCCGAGCGAGCGGCCCGGAGCGCCCTGGCTGCAGGTGCGGATGCCCGGTGGCTGCTGGTGCTCGCCTTGGCCTTGAGTGAGCAGCGCAGAGCCATCGAGGCTCTTCCGTGCTACGAGGAGCTGGTGCGTCGACAACCCGACGTCCCCGAGCACTGGTCGAATCTGGGCAACTGCCTCTGCGAGCTTGATCGCGAGAAAGACGCGCTGCCTTCCCTGCAGCGGGCCTACTTGTTGGGGGACCGCTCAGCAGCCCTATTCTTTGGACTCGCGCGAGCAGAGCTCGCTAACGTCAGACCGATACATTCCTTAACCTGTATCGGGCGCGCGATCGAACAGGTTCCGCTCGATCCAGAGCTCTTGCTGTTCAAGGCGCGGGTGCAGTTCAGCCTGGACGAAACCGACGCAGCGGTACGTACGCTGGAAGGGTTGCGTGATCCGGCCTTGGCGGTCGAGCTGAGGGTCGAAGCCGCGGAGATCCAACTGAATCTGGCCCAGTATGGCGACGCACAGGTCTCGTTCGAGGCGATCCTGAAGGAAGATCCCTCGCACCCGAGCGCCTTGATCGGTCTGGCGACCTGCCTTGAGCGGCACAATCGACTTGACGAGGCCAAAGCTGCATTTGATGCGATCGGGGACGACCGGGTGAGTGGTCGCCCGGAGCTCGAAAGCGCCAAGCGGCAACTGCAAGCTAGATTGGCAGCCCGCAGCGGTGATCAGGCCGAGGCCCGCACTCTGCTGCGGCAGGTGCTGTCGCAGCCGCCAAGAGACATCACGATCACCAGCAACCTGCATTTCGAACTGGGCAAGGCCTGCGCAGCTCTCGGTGACGCTGAAGGCGCGATGGCGGCGTTTACGGAGGGGCATGCGCAAAGGCTGAGCCACGTCACCGCAGCGCACCCCAACCTGTCGCGTGAGGACGGCTTGCTGGCTGCTCTCGATCGTCCTGTGCCGCGTTTCGATCGCCCTCGCGCGGGTGACATCGTGGACAGCCACCGTGACCCGTTGTTCGTAGTCGGATTTCCGCGTTCCGGTACAACCTTGCTTGAGCAGCTGCTTGACGCCCACCCGCAGTTGGCGTCGTTCGATGAGCAGCCGTTTCTGCAGCGGCTTGTAACGCGGATGAACGCAGAGCCGCCGGGATACCCCGCCGCTCTCGTTCACTGCACAGCGGAGATGCGCGCCGAATATCGGAAGCAATACTTCGCGGATGTGGCTCGCAAGCTGCCCCATCTCGGTGGCAGACGCCCTGTGGACAAGAACCCGCTGTATCTCATCCGCCTGCCGCTGGTCGCGGCATTGTTTGCGGAGGCGCAGGTGGTGCTGGCATTGCGCCATCCGTGCGACGTGGTGTTGTCCTGCTATATGCAGAACTTCCGCGCACCGGCCTTCGCGGTGACTTTCGAAACGCTGCTCAGTACAGCCCGTATGTACGATCGCGTGTTCCGGACCTATTTCGATTTTCGTGATGCGCTCGGATTGCCGACCCTTGAACTGCGCTACGAAGATCTCGTAGCCGATGTCGGCGGCGAAGCCCGGCGGCTGATCGATTTTCTTGGGCTGGAGTGGACGGATGATCTGATGGGCTTCACCGAACGGGCCAAAAGCCGCGGCGTAATCAGCACGCCCAGCTACAGCCAGGTCATTCAGCCAGTCAATAACCGCGCGATAGGTCGCTGGCAAGCGTGGAGACCGTGGTTCGAGGGTGAGGCCCTGGAGGTTCTCGCGCCGTGGGTTGATCGTTTCGGCTACCGGCTTGATTGAGCGTTGCATGCATTGATGGACATCCGCTGGTGTCCGCAGCCGAGAGGACGGCGCCCCGCTTGTGGCGGCACACGGATCGGTTTCAGGAAGGCAAGCCGTAGGCTGGAAACTAAAAAAGCCGCGCAGGTTGCCCTGCGCGGCTTCGTTTGTGGCCGGTTTCCGAGGCTTTAGAAGGCCAAGGTGGCGGTCATCCAGTAGTAGCGGCCTACCGTGTCGAACGTCCGCTCATCAGTGTTGCCGTTGAGTGAATTGTTCTGGTAGATGATGGGCGGCTGCTTGTCGAATGCGTTGTCGACGCCGAGCTGGAACTTGGTGTTCAGGGAGTCGAGCTTATAGCCGACCACGAAGTTGTGGTAGGTCTGGCTGCCGCGTTCGAAGAAGCACCCGGGCGTACCGCTTGGCGCCAGTGCAAGCCCAAGGTCCGCGCAGGTGTTGGTGCGGGTGTTGGGGTAAATCGCGCCAACACTGAAGCCGCTCACGTAGCGCGACACCCACTGAGCGTCAAAGCTGCCGTAGTTCCAGCCGATGCTGCCCAGCGAGCGGACCCGGCTGTAGTTGCCGAGACCACCATTGGCTGACGACAGGAAGGTGCCTGCCAGATCGGCGCGCGCCACGACCTGGCCAAGGACGATGGTCTGGACGTCAAACTGCGCGGTGTAGGTGGTGTCGAGTGAGAACCGGAAGGTGCCCCAAGCGGTGTCCTGCAGACGGTACTTCAGGCCCAGGTCGACGCCCTTGGTGTCGGTGCGGCCCACGTTCGCGTTCCGGTCGAACAGGCGGATGATCTCGCCTTGGCTATCGCGTGAGAACAGGTCGCAGAACGCACCGTTGTTGAAGCAGTTGTTCAGGATCGTCTGGGTGCCGACCGTGCCAATGGTGTCGTTCAGGTAGACGCGCCACAGGTCGACCGCCACGGACGCTCCCTCAAGCCAGCTCGGGTCGTACACCACGCCGTAGGTGAAGGCTTTGCCCTCTTCAGGCGTAAGGCCAGCGTTTCCGCCCTTGATTGCCGAAAGCTGCGTGTCTGTCTGGCCGAAACTGCCGTTGGTGGCCACGTTGCGGCAGGCACGAGCCTGCGGACTGCCGGCTGGCGCACCGCGCCAACCGTTGCACGGGTCGGAAAAACTGTCGGACGAGGCTGAGTCGCCAGCAAACAGGTCGTCGATGGTGGGGGCGCGGAACACCTCGGCCACGGTGCCACGGACCAGGACTTCGTCAATCGGACGCCATTCGAGGCCCAGTTTCCAGTTGTTGGCGTTGCCAAAGGTCGAATAGTCGGACCAGCGAGCGCCGACCGTTGCGCTCAGCGAGTGAGCGAGCGGGGCGTCGGCCAGGATCGGAATCAGTGCTTCGCCGTACACTTCGGAGACATCGAACTCGCCGACCGATCGTGTCGTGCACGCCTCGGACGAAATCAGGCAGGTGTAGTTGATCGGGTCGACCACTGCCAGGAAGTCCGGAATAAAGCTGCTGCTCTCGATGCGGTGCTCGACGCCGAGCGCCACGCCAACCGGGCCCGCCGGCAGTTCAAACAGATCGCCGGACACGGTGCCGAAGAAATTCTTGAGCGTTCTATCGGTGTTGTTGCGCGCGGGCGATGAAATGCGGCCCAGGGCGGCCTGGTCGCTTGCCGAGCTCAGTGAGCCGAACAGATTGACCGGGGTGCAATTGGGGATGACGTTGCCGGGCGTACCGCAGAAGAGGTTGCCCGCAGCGTCCCGGAAAGACGGCCCCAGCGCCGAAGCCAGCGCAGGCGTGAACAGGTAACCGGTGGAAATGCCCTCCTGGCTCAAGCGGCCGTAGGTCATGCCGACGTCGTAAGACCAGGCGCCGTCACCCAGAATGCCTTCGACGCCCGTCGTCAGCTGCTTCACGTCCGTGTTGAAGGAAAAACGACGGTTGCCGATGGCCGACAGGCGCAGTCGCAGGTCGTTGTTCACCAGTCCGCCGGTCAGGCCAGGGAACGGCCAGAAAACACTGTTCGGCGAAATGGCGACGTTGTCGTTCGCAGGGCGAGCGTCGAACGGCAGCGGAGCGATTTGACCGAAGGCACGCGTGTTCTGGGTGTACACATCGGTGTAGACAGTGGCGTTGTCGGTCAGATTGAAGCGGCCGGCGAAGAACAGCCCTGCGCGCTCCTGCGGGGTCAGCTGAAGGTTGCCGACGGCCTGATAGTTGAACAGGTCGGTCGCGGTGTTGAAACAGCGGAAATCTGACCAGCCTGCGCCGGGCCGGCCTTCGATACGCGTCAGATTCACATTTGTCCCGGTGCCAGCGCAGTTGATGCCGTTGGCCGCGGCGTTGGTGCGAGGAACGACATACCGGCCTGTGGTGGTGCGGCTGGAGCCGCCGACCGTCACTGCGCCCGAGTACAGGGTCAGCGCGTCGCGCGAGTAGTCGCGATCCGCTGCGAATACGCCGCCCTGCTCGTTATAGTTCAGATTGATCAGCACGTTGCCACGGTCGCCCGACCAGCCGTAGGTCACATTGCCCGTGGTGCGGTCGGCATCACTGCGTGAGGAGTCGCCATAACCGACGGACAGCTCACCGCCGTCGAAGTCACGCTTGAGGATGAAGTTGACCACGCCGCCGACAGCGTCCGAGCCGTAGACCGCCGATGCGCCGTCCTTGAGGATCTCCACCCGCTCAATGACAGCCATCGGAATGGAGTTGATGTCGGCATACACCATGCGGCGACCATTCAGCAGGGTCAGTGTGCGCTTGTCACCCAAGCCGCGGAGGGAGATCGTCGCCTGGCCGGTACCACCGCCGTTGTTCACGGAAGGGTTCGTCGCCGCACCCGAGACGGACGGGATGTCCTGCAGGAAGTCACCGATGGTCGCAGCGCCGGTGCGCTGGATGGCCTCACGCTCGAGCGTGAACACCGGGCTCGCGCCTTCAGTGTCCACTCGGCGGATGCGCGAACCGGTAACGACCAACGTGTCAAGCGTCTTGGCGCCTTCGCTGGAATCGGCGCCGCTTTGGGCGAATGTCGTGCCCGACAAGGCGGTTGAGCCCGCGATTCCGAGCGCCAGCGCCTTCTTGATGCAGGACGCAAGCTGATTTCGATCCATCATGGAGAACTCCTCAGTAGATGTTGTGGGGCTGGCAACGTGCGCGTCAACGTTCTGGGTACGAAGCTTGCAGCGACTTTGTGGCCGGCTCCGCGTTTTAATACTTTCTTTACTTCTTGTCTACAGCGCCTCGTCCCGGGTCCGGCTCTTGAAGTGGAGCGTTCCAAGCTGCGCATGATGCCCTTGGGGGCGAAGACGCCTGACAATGACGTGCAGCCACTTACTCTCGGCGCAGCACATGTCCGCTGGGCCCAGACGCCTTGGCCGGCAGGACAGGGCGATAGCACTTCAGAGGATTTCCACCGGTGTTGATTGAAGAGCGGCAGCTGGCGCTTGAGGCTTTGGAACCCGGCATGTTCGTCAGCCGCATCGACGTGCCCTGGGGGGAGACGCCGTTCGCGCTGCAGGGCTTGCGGATCGACAGCCGTGCCGATGTCGAGGCATTGCGGCCGTACACGCTCACCGCGGTGGTGGATTTCGCGCGCAGCGTTCGACCGGACGGGCGCAACCTGCTGCTGAGCCTTGGCTACCGTGCGCCCTCGGGCCAGCCGATGCCGAAGCCGCGCCAGTATCCCGAGCCCGGGCCGATCGAAGAGGAGCTGCCGCGCGCGCGGCGCGCGTTCGGCGATGCGGCGGGGCTGACCCAGCAGTTGCAGGAGGATCTCCGCCACGGCCGGCGGCTTGACCTCGAACAGCTCTCGGCCGCGGTGGAGCCGGTGGTCGCCAGCGTGCTGCGCAATCCGGATGCCTACTTCTGGCTGGCGACGCTGCGCCATCGCGATCCCTACGTCTACCGGCATGCACTCAACTGCGCGGCCCTGAGCGCGGCGCTGGGCCGGCAGGTCGGGCTGCCGGCGGAGCCGCTGGTCGAACTGGCCGGCGCCGCCCTGCTGATGGATATCGGCATGCCTCTGCTGCCGGACGGACTGTGCAACCACGGCCTGCTGCTGCTGCCGGGCCAGCGCCAGCAGATGCAGAACCATATCGACCTCGGCCTGCAGCAGTTGGTCGACCAGACCGGCGTCAGCGACGCGCAACGCGAGTGGATCACCCATCACCACGAGCGTCACGATGGCTCGGGCTACCCGGCCGCGCAAGCGGGCAACGAGATCCCGCTGTTCGCCCGTGTGCTTGGTTTGGTCGACACCTTCGATGCCCTGTGCAGCGATCGCCCACATCAGCGCGCGGTGTCGCGGCATGAGGCTCTGCAGACGCTCTATCGCGAGCGTGATTGCCTGTTCCAGGCCGAGCTGGTCGAGCAGTTCGGCCTGGCGCTGGGCGTATACCCCACCGGCACCCTGGTTGAGCTGTCCAGCGGCGAGGTCGCGGTGGTGACCCAGCAGAACGGCGCACGCAGGCTGTTCCCGAAAGTCACCGTGCTGACCCGGCCCGACAAGTCGATCAACCCCGGCTTTGCCGAGCTTGATCTGTGGCTCGACGCCAGCAGTGAGGGCGGCAAGCGCACGATCCTGCGTGCGGTGCGCAGCGGCGCTTACGGTCTCGATGTGGCCCAGCTGTTCCTGGCCAACCCGTGAGGCATCGCGCGTCTGCGCTTCGAAGGTTCGCATTGGCTGCACGATCCAGCAGTTCCAGCCCGGCATCGGCGGCGCGCGTCGCCAATCGGGATCAACGCTCGCACTGTCGGCTTGCCGATCGGGCGACGCGAAGCTCACGACCCAGCATCTCACTTTGGCGTACCGTCCACGCTGGCCGCATTTGCCAAGGTTTGAAATCGGCAGGCGCGCGAGCGGGGATGATGCGTTCCGCGTCATCCGGCGCGCGCGGATGGCGGGGTGTGAGTTGTGCTTGAGCGTTGGAGTGAATTCGAGTCGACCGTTGCGGCACAGCTGAATCACGCGCCCACCGAGCCGATGGCGGTGATGCAGGTGCATCTGCGCCGGCTGCGTGGCTTGCGTGCCTTGATCGGTCAGCCTGCGTTGGATTCCGCGCTGGTGGAGATCCGTCGGCGCATCCGCGGCGTGTTGCGCGCGCAGGACATCGCGTTGCAGTTGGGCGAAGCCGATGTACTGGTAGCGCTGCCGGGCTTGATGAGCGCGGGCCATGCGAGGTTGGCGGCACATGCGCTGATGCGCGCGCTGGTGAGTCCGTTGGACGTGCAGGGTCTGTCGCTGCGGCTGCAGCCCGAGCTGGGCTTGGCGCTCTACCCGCAGCACGGTGACAGCGTCGACAGCCTGCAGCGCGCCGCCAGTGCCGCTGTCGAGCGCGCTCGCATGGCCGCGGGCAATCTGGCCGAGGCCGATGGCAGCTTGGCCCAGCCCCTTTTCGCTGAGCTTGCCATTGCGCTGCGGCAGAACGCGTTGACCATGGTCTTCCAGCCGATCCAGAGCCTGAGCCTGGGTCGGCGAGTGGGCTACGAAGCCTTGGCGCGCTGGGTCCATCCCCGCACCGGCGAGCCGGTGTCGCCGGCGCTGTTCGTGCCGCACGCCGAGGACGCCGGGCTGGTGCCCGAACTGACTCGCTGGAGCCTGCAGGCTGCGCTGCGCGAATTCCATCCGCTGTGGTCGGCGGACCCCAGCCTGCACTGCGCCTTGAATCTTTCCGCGCGCGCCTTTGAAGACAGCGCGCTGAGCGAGCAGATCGAAGCGGCACTGGCGATCTGGAACCTGCCGCCATCCGCCCTGCTGCTGGAGATCACCGAGACCGCCCTGCTGGCCGAGCCGCAGCGCAATACCGGCCAATTGTCGCGCCTGCGTGCGCTCGGCGTGAGGGTCGCTCTGGATGACTTCGGGCAGGGCTACTCGAGCTTCGGCTACTTGCAGTTTCTCGAAGTGAACACGCTGAAGATCGACCGTCGGTTTCTGGAGCGCCTGGACGGCCCGCGCGAACGCGGCCTGGTGCAGTCGATGATCGAACTCGCGCATCGACTGGACATGGCCGTGGTCGCCGAAGGCGTTGAGGACCACGCGGTGCATCAGGTGCTGCTTGAACTGGGCTGCGACGAGGCCCAGGGCTGGCTGTACGGTCGCCCCCAGCCCGCCGCCCATTGGCTGGCGGGCGGGTCTTGAACGATTACTGCGGCAGCACCTCGAAGGTCGCGACGTAGCTGGCGCGGCGCTGGGTTGCCGGCGGCTGCGCCTGGTCGTCATTGACGCTCGCTTCCAGCCAGTAGCGGCCCGGCTCGCCCCAGCTCAGCTCGACCAGGCCATCCGCGTCGGAGCGCAGGGTGTGCTCGCCCAGCTCGTTACGGTAGCGGGTGTCACCGCGAACCAGCTCAAGGCTGACACCCGCGGCGGGCTTTCCATCCAGCAGCACGCGGACCTTGGAGGTTTCGCCGCTGAACAGATCGTTCGGATGGCTCAGGAACTCCAGTTCCAGGCCTTCGCCGCTGGGCGTGAGCGAGCTCGTGGTCGGTGCGCCGGCGGTCACGAAGGACTCGATCCGGCCGGCGTTGCGAGTGACCTGCAGGTCGCTGGCGTCCTTCGGCGCCTCGGTAGCGAAACGTGCGTCGTCGCCGCGCCAGCGCTTCTGCTCACCGGCTTCGGTCCAGCTGGCGAACAGGCCGCGGTTGACGATCGCCAGCTTGTAGGTTCCGGCCGCGGCAAGCTCGACATCGAACACGCTGCGGTACTTGCCGGTGTGCGGATTGTGTACTTCAACCGGACTGCCATCCGGGCCGGTCACCTGCAGCGCGTCGAGCCGCAGCGGCACATGGTTGAAGAAGAACAGATCGTTGGAGACCGCGGCATCGACGGTAATCCACTGACCGGCGTCGAGCACCGTGGCCGAGGGCAGCAGCCACAGCTTGTGGGCGTGGGCGTGGCCGGCCGACATCGCAAGCGCGGCGCAGCACAGCAGGCGAACAACAGATTTCATTTGGGCGTCCTCGGGTCGGGTTGAAGCGGATGGATCAGGGATACGGAGTGAGTTCGTGCTTGCAGCAGACGCGTCTGCCCTGGCAAGCGCTCAGGGCGCCAGGCGCAGCTCCACCCGCCCGAGTTCGCGTTCACCCTGGGCGGATTGACTGGCGCTGGCCGCCGGTGGCCAATCGAAGTTCAGCTTGAGCAACTCGCGTCCGCCGACCTCGCGCGCAGCCTCGACCACCAGTGTGTAGGAGCCTTCAGCGAGACCGGCCAGCGCCGGTGTGTTCTGGTCGAGGTTCAGCGCATGGGTGCCGGGCGGGCGGGTGGCACCGCTGACGCCGTCGATCGGCATCTGCTGAGTGCGACCGCTGCGCCGCCACCACTGGCGCAGATCCGCGAGCCACTTGGTGCCGGATTCCTTGCGCGCATCTTCGAGCTGGTACCAGACCGCCAGGTTGGCCGCGACCGTGGCATCGCCGCGTTCGATCCAGACCGCCACATATGGGCGGTGATACTCGGCCACGCTCAGGCGCGGGATCTCGATCTCGATGTCCATCGAGGCCGCCTGCGCATGCAGCGAGAACAGGGTCGCCGCGATCAGGGCGAACGCACGGGAAAAGGTCATGCTGGGCTCCGCTTAGTGGATGAAGAGAACCGCCAACAGGGCGGGCAGGGCGAAACCCGCCACAACCAGCGGCCAAGTGCTGCGGCGCTTGCCGGCGTGCAGGTAGAGCAGGTACAGACCACTGCCGCAGAAGATCAGGCAGGCGACGGCGAACAGATCGATGAACAGGCTCCAGGCCGCACCGGTGTGGCGGCCCTTGTGCAGATCGTTCAAGTACGAAACCACACCGCGATCGCTGCGCTCGAACTCGACCGCGCCGCTGTGGCGATCGATGCTCAGCCAGCCGTCGCCACCGGGCCGGGGCAGGGCCAGATAGATCTCGTCCTCGCTCCACTCCGCTGCCTGCGTGCGTACGCGCAGGGGCGTCTGCACGCGCAGCCACGCGGCCGTCTCGGCGGGCAGCGCCGCACCATCCTCAGCCTGCTGCAGGCTTGCCAGCAAATGTTTGGGCAGCTGCAGCGTACCGGTCTCGATCTGCGGCTCGGCGCCGATTGACGCGGCATGGTTCAGGGTGATGCCGGTGATCGAGAACAGCAGCATGCCGACCAGGCAGATCGCGGCACTGATCCAGTGCCAGAGGTGCATCTGCTTGGTCCAGAACGCCTTGCGGGCGTTCTTGGCGCGGCCCGCAGGTGCGGGCCGCGGTTTACTCACCGTGGTGGTGGCTGCGCGTGTCTGGGTCGGGCGCATGGATCAGAACCCGCCCAACCGCGCGCACTGGTGGAACGCGAACGGTGCCGACACCACGCGGTCCAGCGTCACGGCGCTCGCATCAGCGCCCTCGGGCAGGGTGAACGCCAGCGCAAGCGCTGCGCTCAGGGCAAGACTCAACGGGCGGTGGGCGTCAACAGGACGGGTGGCAACAACAGGCCAGAACGAACGGGCACGGTGCATGAGTGACTCCGGGATCGGGGTCTCACGCTGGCGTCGGCTGGCTTGAGGGTGCAGCAGATTGGGGAAGGGTGGGCGCGTGCGGCGCCCGCAACCCGACATTAAATGCGAATTGATCGCATTTGAAAAGAGGCGCTGACATCAGGCGTGTGCTGAGGCGTGGTTTGCCGCTGCGCAGGGGGTCGGCGACAATGCCGGTCTTCCCGCCCGCCGCCCTTTGGATCCTTCGATGCCCAGCCGTCGCGAACTTGCCAACGCCATCCGTTTTCTGTCCGCCGATGCTGTCGAGGCCGCCAAGAGCGGACACCCCGGCATGCCGATGGGCATGGCCGACATCGCCGAAGTGCTGTGGAATGATTTTCTGCGTCACAGCCCGAACAATCCGAAATGGTTGAATCGCGACCGCTTCGTGATCTCCAACGGCCACGGCTCGATGCTGCTGTACTCGCTGCTGCATCTGTCCGGCTATGACCTGCCGATCACTGAGCTGAAGCGCTTCCGCCAGCTGCATTCGAAAACCCCAGGCCATCCGGAGGCGCACGAAACCCCCGGCGTCGAAACCACCACCGGCCCGCTCGGCCAGGGTCTGGCCAATGCGGTCGGCATGGCGCTGGCGGAAAAGGTGCTGGCGCGCCGCTTCAACCGCCCCGAATACGCGGTGGTCAACCACCACACCTACGTGTTCCTGGGCGATGGCTGCCTGATGGAAGGCATCAGCCACGAGGCCTGCTCGCTGGCCGGCACCATGAAGCTCGGCAAGCTGATTGCGTTCTGGGACGACAACGGCATCTCGATCGACGGCGAGGTCCACGGCTGGTTCACCGACGACACCCCGGCCCGCTTCGAGGCTTATGGCTGGCAGGTTATCCGCCGTGTCGACGGCCACGATCCTGAAGAAATCATCCAGGCCATCCGCACCGCCCAGGCGGAAGTCGAGCGGCCTACCCTGATCTGCTGCCGCACCACCATCGGCTTCGGTGCGCCGACCAAGGCCGGCAAGGAATCCTGCCACGGAGCACCGCTGGGCAAAGACGAAATCGCCGGCGCCCGCGCCGCGCTGAACTGGCCGTACGCACCGTTCGAGATTCCACAGGCGATCTACGACGGCTGGCGGGCCAGGATCGGTGAGGCGCCCGAAGCCAAATGGAATGCGCAGTTCGAGGCGTACACCCGGCAGTATCCGGAGCTCGCCGCCGAGCTGCTGCGTCGTTCCAGCGGTGAACTTCCGGCCGATTTCGCCGCCGCCGCTGATGCCTACATCAACCAGCTGCAACAGGACGGGCTGACGGTCGCATCGCGCAAGGCTTCGCAGATGGCGCTGGAAGCGTTCGGACCGCTGCTGCCTGAGCTGATCGGCGGTTCGGCCGATCTGGCCGGTTCCAATCTGACGATCTGGAAAGGTTCCAAGGACGTCAATCTCGAAGACCCCGACGCCAACTACATCTACTATGGCGTGCGCGAGTTCGGCATGAGCGCGATCGCCAATGGCCTCGCCCTGCACGGCGGTTTCGTGCCCTACGATGCGACCTTCCTGGTGTTCAGCGACTACTCGCGCAACGCGCTGCGGATGTCGGCCCTGATCCCGACCCGCGCCATCCACGTGTTCACGCATGATTCGATCGGCCTTGGCGAGGACGGTCCCACCCATCAGCCGGTTGAGCACCTCGCCAGCCTGCGCTACATCCCCAATAACCACGTTTGGCGGCCCTGCGACGCGGTGGAATCGGCGGTCAGCTGGAAGCGCGCGATCCAGCGCAACGACGGCCCGAGCTGCCTGATCTTCAGCCGCCAGAATCTGCAGCACCAGAACCGCAGCCCGGAGCAGGTGTTCGACATCGCGCGCGGCGGCTACGTGCTGACCGACCCACCGGAAGCGCGCTTCGACGTGATCCTGATTGCCACCGGCAGCGAGGTTGAGCTGGCGATGCAGGCGGCTCGTCAGCTGGAAGCCGAGGGCACCAAGGTGCGGGTGGTGTCGATGCCCTGCAGCAACGTGTTCGACGCACAGCCGATCGAATGGCGCGAAGGCGTGCTGCCCGGCTGGTGTCGCAAGCGCGTGGCGATCGAAGCCGGGGTGACTGACTACTGGCGCAAGTATGTGGGCCTCGACGGCGCCGTGATCGGCATCGACAGCTTCGGCGCTTCGGCGCCGGCGGATCAGCTGTTCAAGCACTTCGGGATCACGGTGGAGAAGGTGGTGGAGGCGGTGAAGGGGCTGTAGCGGGGATCGGTCGAGCGTTGGCTGGCGAGCTTCGCGGCCCTCGCCAAAACCGAACCCTCTCCCCAACCCCTCTCCCATGGGGAGAGGGGCTCAGCGTGAGGCGGTCGGGCTGAGTCTGGCGCGCTTGCAACTGAGCCCTGTTTGCTGGTGCTGCTATAGATCTCGGGCGCACCATTTCACCTGCACCTGCACCTGCACCTGCACCTGCACCTGCACCTGCACCTGCTCCTGCTCTGGTCGAGCTCTTGCTTAGGCTTCGGCTTTGGCTTCGCTCCAGCTTCTGCGGGCAGGAAGCCCGCGCTCTGCCCGGGGCCCCTGGGGAGCGGCGGGAGGCCGGCGATCGGCCCGCAGGGTTGGCCGCAGGGGTGCGGCCAAGGTTTTCGACAGGCCAAGGATGGCCTGTCCGAAAACCCCGCCGGCCTCACGCGTACCCGGAGTGCAGGATGCACGTAGGGCGCGGATGAGGGGTGGCCTTCTCTTTGGTTACTTTCTCTGACTCCGGGCATCCTGCCCTTCGCCCCTGCGGGGCCGCCTTCGGCGTTCGCGCCGCTCCTGCGGCGCAGTGGCCACTCAAGAGAAAGTGACTCGGACGGCCCGCAGGGCCGACCGTAAGCGTCCGCCCACCTCACCTACCTTCCTGACCTGATTCTCCCGACCGTCTCCGGTTTCCCCAACGGAGGATCGGTCGATGGCGTGTTCGGAGGTGCGGCGGTGGCGTGCGCATGTGCGCTCGC
>NZ_JBILJQ010000078.1:0-22211 GCF_044377145.1 Aquimonas sp. | reverse complement strand
TTCAAGCTGCGGATCTGTCTCCACTTCGATGCCTGCCTTGCTCACTGAAACCTCCTCAAACCGCCCCACAATTGTTATCTATAAAAACCGAGAACAACTGTTGGGTAGGAGGTTGACACGTAGGGGGCCATGGTCGATATCGGCGCTTACGAGTACGGCCATCGAATGCTGGTGGCGCCCTCGAACCTTCCTGATGGCAACTACTTTCCGATCAACGACGCGCTGATCAACGCTGGCAACGGCACGCGCCTCTTCACCGCGCTCAATCGATCCATCAACCCGTTTGTTACCAACCCCCGTCCAACCGGGGTCTTTTTCTTCGACGGCCGCTGGAACGTTTTCAACCAGGACCTGTCAGCGATGTCGCCGACGCTGGCCTACAACGTGTTTCACCCGCTGCCGTCGATTGACTTGACGATGCACACCGTCACCACCACGATTCCGGGGTTTCCGAACGCGAGTGTCCTGCCAAGCCCGGACGCCGGCCACCTCGTGTTGGCCGAACAGAACTGGAATGGGTCCGGCGCGCCCGGCGTCTACAACAACAATCCCATCGCGGTCGGAAGCTCCGGTGGTGAGGCGTTCGTGCACAACGCCAACGGCGTGGCGCTGCCGGCGGGCGCCAAATTCAACATCTACTCGCAGCCGCCGACCCCGAACTTTTTTCGCGTCGACAAGCGGGCCGGCGACCCCCTGACCAACGAGGCGCTGCTGCTGAACCATCCGCTGCTCAACGGCAATCCCTGCGCCCGCGTTGTTGCTGTTCTCGCAAATGCCAGCCCCTCGGCTGATGCGGCCGGGGCGACCTTCGATCTCGTCTTCAGCACCTCTGACAGCCGCTGGCGCATTTTCTCGATGAGCGGCTCAATCATCGGCAAGAGCTACAACGTGCTGGTGGTTCCCGAGCAGGTTTCCGACTGCACCCAAGGTCCGCTGTTTCGGGATCAGTTCGAGTCCTGAACGTCGAGCCGCGGACGGGTGCCCTCCGCACCATCGGTCAGCGCGGGCACGGCTCAGGTCGATCTTGGTTGCGCCGAGCCGCCGCCGGGAGTATTTCCGGCGGCGCGGGTGGAACCGAACCGCTTGCTGGCGTGCGGGGAGCTAGCAGCCTGTCGGACTTTGGTTGACCGGGCTGCAAACCCAGCTGCGCGGTCCACGATCTGCCGATTCTTGGCCGAGAGCCCACTCGGCCTGCAAACCGTCGAAGAACTGTCCTCGCGCAGGCGACTACCGCCTCGACCCCCAAAGCCCGACAGGCTGCCAGCTTCATCGGTGCGATGTGCGCCGCGCTGGTGTTCAGCTGCATCGAGCCCGTTCCCTGCCTTGCTGGGTCTGCTGATCGCTGCCGGCTGCGCGTCCCCAGCCGGCACCTGCCAGATACGACAGCTTGCGGGAATGTTATCTCCGTCACATTCTTGCGGCGCACAGTGCGATGCATTTCTCGGTTTTTCCTCTCTGGATCAGGGTGGAAAGCCGGCGATGCGGGGCGCTTCGTGCCAGCAGCCGGAGCGAGGGGTAACAGGGCCAAGCGGACGCAGGCGGTGGAATCTGCCGCGCCGTCGCGGTGCGCCACCCCGGACTTCGACAACCGTGACTCCGACCCGACTCTTTCCACAGCAGGAGATTCGCATGCGCCAAATCCAGAAGATCACCGTCGTCAACAAGGGTGCCTACGTGTTCAATTTCTCGGTCCAGTGGCTGGGGACCGATGGCAAATGGAACACCACCGAGTGGAACAGCGGCAATTACCCGGTGGCGCAGAGTCGGACCACGCCGCCACTGGAAGAGATCGGTGTGCCGGCCAATGCGTTGGCGGTAACGCCCTACGGGCATGCGGTGGCCGGCACCTCCGGCCAGGGCACACCGTTCGTCGCCTACGCGGCCAACGGGCAGATCGCCACCTACGAAGCCACCGGCACGACCTTCATCGGTTTCGCGATCACGCTGATCGATTGAGTCCTGCAATGAACAGTCCCCTCAGGGGTCTGTTCAAGCACGGTGAGCCCGGAGCGGATCCGGGCTCACTGTTGCCACACCATGCATTCCTCCGGCCCCGGGCGCGCCGCGTCTGTGCGAACTCGCACCGCGCCCTGTGGCGACTACGCGCGACACCTGTTCGCCGGCATCAGGCCTGGCGCTGGCGCCTTGCGCCGGCCAAGTGCTCCACATGCCAACCCCCTTTCCCTGCGGAGCCCGCCATGAAGCACGTCGAACGCATCGGTTGCTTGAACAACGGCATCTTTGTCATGAACTTCTCGGTTCAGTGGTTGGATCCCAGCGGCAGCTGGAAGACCACGGCATGGAACAGCGGCAACTATGAGAACGGCCTGTACCGGGTGAGCCCTCCACTCGCCAGCATCGGTGTGCCGGATGATGCGATCGGCGTGACGCCTTACGTTGTCGCCGTGCTGGGAACCAGCAACCGCGGAACACCGCTGGTTCAGGCTAAGAGCAATGGCCGATTGGCGGCGTATGAGGTGACCGGCACCACCCTCGATTTCGCCGTCGAGCCACTGCCCTGGCGGAACTGGGCGCAGAACGTGGTGCGCGCAATGCCGATCGATGGCGAGTACTACTTTTCGCCCACGAGTCGCGCTGAGCTGAGTCAGCTGGTGAAGGACGCGGCGAACGCGGGCGCGACCTTGCGCGTATCCGGCCAGCGTCATGCGCAGCCACCTCTGGTGACCGAGGACAGTCGCGACGCACCCACATCCAACCGTTGGCTGATCGATCTGTCCTGCTACCGGGATCTCGGCGCAGGCGGCGGCGAGTCGATGGTGCTGAATGCTGCGGCGGGCAGCGTCACGGTCAATGCCGGCGTGCGCGAAGACGCGCTGGATGCTTTCCTTACCGCGCGCGACCTGATGCTGAAAACGGTGACCGCCGGCGGATTCTTCAGCCTCGGTGGAATGACCGCGGTCGATGTTCATGGCGCCACATTGAGCGCGCCGATCTTCGCGGAAACGGTCAATGCCTTCGACATCATGGGTCCCGATGGCGAGGTGAGCCGAATCGATGCGCAGACGGCACGCACGGGGGCCTGGTCGCCGCTGCAGTTTGCTCGCGTTTCCTTCGGCGCGCTGGGGATCGTCACCGCGGTCACCGTGGAGGTGATGCCCCGCCCCTGGGCGAGCAGCTTGAGTGCGGGCAGGGACAACCAGATCAGCTGCACCAGCGAGCAACAGTTCATCGCCAAGTTCAAGCCACTGCTGGCCGCGCACGATCGAGTCGAGACCTTCTTCAACCCCTACAGCCATCGTTTCTTGGCGCTGTGGTGGGACGTGCTGGCTGCGCCGCCCACCAAGGTCCCGAACCTGCAAGTGGAGGTGCCGGACGCCTGCACGCTGGCCGGCGCAGAGATCTTCGGTGCGCCCTACCTGATCCCACTGGAGCCGATCATTGAGCCGCCGCTGATCGCTGCCCAGTACGCGGGCGTTCCGGCTGCCGCCAGCGCGATCATCGACGCCGGCTACCTGACCATCGAAGGGCTTTTCGATGCGGCCAGCAGCGTCTACTCCGACCTGTGGCTGACCAAGGCGTCGCGGGTGATCTTCATGTCCTACTTCATTGAGCTGCCTGCACTTGATGACGCCGGCCTTGCCAAGGTGTGGGCCGGGCTCACTGCGGTGGCCGATCGGCTGCAGCGCACCCAGGACTTCCTGATGGTCGCGCCGATGGAGTTCCGTTTCATCCGCGGTGGCGACACCGCCTTGGCGGGCACCTACACCCCCCGAGCGGACGCCAGCTTCGTCAATCTGGACCTGATCGCCTACGTGCCCGCCGTGGCCGGCACTGACTACCCGGCGCGCCTGCTGAGCTTTTTCGCGGACATCGAACGCGCCTGGCGTGCCCTCGGCGGCGAACCGCACAGCGGCAAGATGTTCGGCTTCTACGACCCTGCGCAAGCGCCGGGCAGCTATTCGGCACCCTTCAACCCGGGGTTTCTCAAGGACCTGGCGCAGCGCCGCAGCGCACGCGGGCAAGCATTCGAGTCCTATCGAAAGTCGCGCGATCCGAATGGCGTATTCCTCAATCGATTTGTTGAAGAACTGCTGGGCCAGGTTCACTGAGCCACAGGCCTGCGGCCGCGAGGCCCTGGGGCCTCGCGGCGTGCTCAGTTCGGTTCAGGCCGCAGTCGCCAGCAGACATCGGATAGCCGGCCGCTCGCCCTCGGGCCTTGAGGATGCTGTTGGTAGTGCAGAGCGGTGCCCCCTTCGCGGCCCCGCTTTCACGAAGCGGTAGCCGCACGCTCGGGCCGCTGCGATGACTTCGCCGATTTGGGGCGGAAGGCGGGGCGAACGGCCTGGGATGCGCGGCCGGCGCAGCTCCAGGCGCTATGGCGTCGATAGCGAGAAGGCGCACAGCACGGGCTGCAGAGCGGCGCTGCAGAACCCGGCGGCCCAAAAAGCGCCCACCGCATCAGGCGCGCATATCGATCTGTAGCGGAACGAGGGTGTTGATAGGCTGCGGCGCGGCCAGCGCGGCGGCGTCCTTTCCAAACCAAGCCAAGCTCCGCCCCAACGCGGCGACCTCGCCCAGGATCAACAGCGCCGGCGACGTCACCGCTTCGCGTTTCGCCGTCTCCGGCAGGCTGGCGAGATCGCAGTGGATTACCCGCTGTTCGGCGCGGCTGCCGTTCTCGATCAGGGCGGCCGGTGTGTTCGCGGCGCGGCCGTGGGCGAGCAACCGTTCGCGCAGGGTGTCGAGGCCGCTGACGCCCATGTAGACGGCGAGGGTCTGCTTCTCTTGCGCGAGTGCTCGCCAGTCGAGCGCGTCGATGGAGTTGCGGCAGTGGGCGGTGACGAAGCGGACGGACTGGGCGTGGTCGCGGTGGGTCAGCGGGATGCCGGCGTGCGCGGCGCAGGCGAGTGCGGCGGTGATGCCGGGCACGACCTCGTAGGCGATGCCGTGCGCGCGCAGGTATTCGAGTTCCTCACCACCGCGACCGAAGATGAAGGGGTCGCCGCCCTTCAGCCGCACCACGCGCTTGCCTTGCCGCGCGTGTTCGAGCAGCAGGGCGTGGATGCCCTCCTGGGTGGTGTGGTGGGTGCCGGCTTCCTTGGCGACTTCGATGAACTGGGCGTCGCGGCGCGCGAGTTCGAGCACCTCGCGGCTGACCAGGCGGTCGTGCAGGATCACGTCGGCTTCCTGCAGCCGGCGCTGGCCTTTCAGCGTGAGCAGTCCTGGGTCGCCGGGGCCGGCGCCGACCAGGCTGACGAAGCCGCGTCTCGAACCCTCCGGTTCGCCGGCTTCGATCAGTTCGATCAGGCGCGCGCGGGCGGCGTCCACGCGCGATGCGCGCAGCAGCTCGCCGACTTCGCCGGGCCACAGGGTTTCCATGAACTTGCGGCGGCTGGGCACATGCGGGAAGCGCGCGCGGATGCTTCCGCGATGCACGCGCAGTAGCTCGGCGAGCCGGCCGAAGCTTTCATCGACAGACTGTTCGATCTTTTCGCGCAGCTGGCGGGCGAGCACCGGTGCTGCGCCGCCGCTGCTGATAGCGACGGTCAGCGGGCCACGGCGGACGATTGCCGGCACCTGCACGCGGGTAAGTTCGGTGTCGTCGACGACATTGACCCAGAGCTTCCGAGCTGCGCCTTCCTCGGCGACTGCACGGTTGACTTCCACGTCGTCGGTGGCGGCTATCGCGAGGAAAACTTCGTCGAGCCAGTGCGGCTGGAATTCGCCCTCGAAGTGGTGGATACGGCCTTCCGCTTTGAGCGCTTGCAGGGCTTCGTTGAGCTCCGGCGCGCCGACGCGGACGAGCGCGCCGCATTCGATCAGTGGCAGAACTTTGCGCGCTGCGACTTCGCCGCCGCCGACGACGAGGATTGGGCGGCCTTGGAGGTTGAGGAACACTGGGTACAGCGGCGAAGCCCCGGTTGCGACCGCGTTGATCTCAGCGGGTGGGCCGCCCGGGATTTGGGATTCGGGATTCGGGATTCGTAGAGCGGGTGTGGGGCTAGCGTGGTGTGTGCGCTCTGGCCGGACCCTCTCCCCCGACCCCTCTCCCACGGGGAGAGGGGAGCGAAGCGCGGCTTCACTTCCTGCGCGGGGCAGGTCGTTCGCAGCGTGCCGCGAATCCCGAATCCCGAATCCCGAATCCCGGGAATCGGCGCGGTGCTTCTCCGATTCCCAACTCCCGATTCCCGATTCCCAGCTCTCACTCATGCAACCCACACTCCCGCTTCAGCCCGAAAAACCGCGTGTCCTCCTCGCGCATGCCGTCGAGCAGGGGGCGGGTGGTGTGGATGTCGCCGATGGAGACGTAGCCCTGTTCCCACAGCGGGTGATAGGGCAGGCCGTGTTGGCTCAGATAGCGTCCGACGTCGCGGTCGTTCCAGTCGATGATGGGGTGGACCTTGAAGCGGCCTTCGCGCAGCTGCAGTACCGGCGTGTTGGCGCGGCTCTGCGATTGGCTGCGGCGCAGGCCGGCGAACCAGCTGCCGACGTCGAGGGCGGTGAGCGCGCGCTGCATCGGCTCGACCTTGTGGATGCGGTTGTAGTTCTCGATGCCGTCGATGCCCTGCTCCCACAGGCGGCCGTGGCGGGCTTCGTTCCAGGCCGGTGAGCGCTCGCTGCGGAAGACCTGGATGTTCAGCCGCAATCGTTCGCTGAGCTGATCAATGAAGGCGTAGGTTTCGGCGAACAGATAGCCGGTATCGACCACGATCACCGGCAGCCCCGGCAGGTGCTGGTTGAGCAGATGCAGGGACACCGCCGCCTGTGCGCCGAAGCTCGACGACAGTGCGTGCGTGCCGGGCAAGTGAGCCAGGGCGAACTCGATCCGCGCTTCAGCCGGCAGCGGTTCCAGCCAGGCGTTGAGCTCGCTCAGCGCCTGCGCATCGTGGTGCGCGGCGGCCTGCACCAGCTCGCGCAGTACGCCGTCGCCGGGCAGGGCCGGTGTGGCGATGGCGGCGTTCATGCGGCCAGCACCTTCAGCACGCGCAGCGGCTCCGGCGGCAGCAGGCCGGCGCGCAGCAGGAAGTCGCCGAAGTGTTCATCGGCCGCACTTTCGGCGGCGTAGCGGGCCACCAGCGGGTCCAGTGCGGCCAGAATCTGCGCCTCGGTGATGTTCTCGATGAACAGGCGATTGAGGCGCTGGCCGCGGTGATCCGCGCCGATCATCAGGTTGTAGCGACCGGGCGCCTTGCCGACCAGGGCGATCTCACCCAGGTACGGCCGCGAGCAGCCGTTCGGGCAGCCGGAGATGCGCAGCAGCAGCGGGCGCTGGCCGACGCCGTGGCGGTCGAGCAGGGCCTGCACCTGGTCCAGCAGTTCGGGCAGGTAACGTTCGGCCTCGGCCATCGCCAGGCCGCAGGTCGGCAGCGAGACACAGGCCAGCGCGTCGCGCTTCAATGGGCTCGCTTCGGTGTGCGCCAGCAGGCCGTGCTGGCGCAGCAGTGCATCGATACCGGCGCGGCGCTCGGGTGCGATGTCGGCGATCACCAGGTTCTGGTTGGGGGTCATGCGGAAGCTGCCGCGGTGCACCTTGGCGACTTCGCGCAGGCCGCTGAGGTGCGGCGCGCCGGGCCGATCCTGGATGCGTCCGGCGGGGATGCGCAGGGTCAGGTGCCAGCGGCCGCTGTCGCTCTCGATCCAGCCGAAGCGGTCGCCGTTGTCGGTGAAAGCAAAATCGCGCGCGCGCTCGAAGCGGATGCCGGCACGTTGTTCGACCTCGGCGCGAAAGGTGTCGAGGCCGTGCTCGTCGATGGTGTACTTCAGCCGCGCACGCTTGCGGGTGGCGCGGTTGCCGAGGTCACGCTGGGCGGTGACCACGGCCTCGCCGACGCGGATCACTTCGTGGGGAGAGATGAACCCGAGTACATCGGCGAGGCGTGGATAGGTTTCGGGGTCGCCATGGGTGCTGCCCATGCCGCCACCGACGGTCACGTTGTAGCCGCTGAGTTCGCCGTTCTCGACCACGGCGATGAAGCCGAGGTCCTGGCTGAACACGTCGACATCGTTATGCGGCGGAATCGCAAAGCCGATCTTGAACTTGCGCGGCAGGTAGGTCGGGCCGTAGATCGGCTCGGACTCAGGAAGCGGCTCGCCGTCGTCGCCGGCGACGCGCTCTTCGTCCAGCCAGATCTCGTAGTAGGCGCGGGTATTCGGCAGCAGATGCTCGGACAGCGCCGCGGCCTGCCGGTAGACAGTCTCGTGCAGGGCGGACAGCTGTGGATTCGCGGCCACCGCGACATTGCGATTAACGTCACCGCAGGCGGCCAGTGTGTCGATCAACGCGGCATTGATCGCCTGCATGGTCGGCTTCAGCCGGCGCTTGATCACGCCGTGGAACTGGAAGGCCTGGCGGGTGGTGATGCGCAGTCCGCGCTCGGCGTAGGTGGTCGCGATGGCGTCGAGCTTCAGCCACTGCTCGGGTGTGATCACGCCGCCGGGGGTGCGCGTGCGGATCATGAAACTGTAGGCCGGTTCGAGCTTGGCCTTGCGGCGCGGCTCGCGGATGTCGCGGTCGTCCTGCTGGTAGCTGCCGTGGTACTTCAGCACGACCTGATCGGCATCGCGCAGAGCGCCGGTCACCGCATCGGCCAGGCTTTCTTCGATGGTTCCGCGCAGCAGGCGGCTGTCGCGTTTGATGTCTTCAACGGAATGGGCGGACATGGCGCGGGCCTCTAGTAGACGTCGCGGGCGTAACGCCCGGACTGCTGCAGCTGCTGGATGGCCTCGTGCGCGGCTTCGCTGCTGCCGAGGCGGGCGCTGAACAGGTCCAGCAGGGTCTGCTGCACATCGCGACCGAGCGCGAGGCTGCCGCAGACGTACAGATGCGCGCCGCCGTCCAGCCACTCGAACAGGCGCGCGGCCTGCTCGCGCAGACGCTGCTGCACGTACACCCGCGGCTTGGCATCGCGCGAGAAGGCCAGGTCGATGTGCTGCAGCTCGCCGCGTTTCAGCGCCTCCTGCCACTCGAGCTGGTAGAGGAAGTCGTCGCGCAGGCTGCGCGCGCCGAACAGCAGCCAGTGGCGGCCGGTCGCGCCCTCCGCCGCGCGCTGCTGCACGAAGGCGCGATACGGCGCCACGCCGGTGCCGGCGCCGATCATGATCAGATCGCGGCTGCCGTCGGCCGGCAGGCGGAAGCGCGTATTCGGCTCGATGAACACGCGCGCGCTGCTGCCCGGCGCCAGCTCGGCCAGCTGATGCGAGGCGATGCCCAGCCGCAGCGGGTCGCCGTCTTCGGCGCCGACCACATCGACGGTCAGATGCACTTCATCGGGGTAGGCCAGCGGGCTGGACGCGATCGAGTACAGCCGCGGCGCCATCGGCCGCAGCGCGCGGACAAAGGCCTCGGCGCTCCAGGCGCCCGGCCACCAGCGCAGCACATCGATCACCTGATGGGTGGACAGCAGGGCCGACAGCGATTCGGCTTCAGCCGGCTGCAGCAGCGCCTGCAGCTCCTTGTGCTGCGAGACCGTGCCCAGCGCGACCAGCAGCGGCTTGGCCAGACGGGTCAGTTCGCGGTGCTCGCTCAACCACGCCCGCAGTGGGCGCTCAACGCCGTCGAGGCTCAGCGCGAGGTCGCCATCGAGCGCGGTCAGCTGCAGGACGGCGTCGACCAGGGCGGACGGATTCGGCGCCCACACGCCGAGCGCGTCGCCGGGCTGAAAGCTGAGCCCGGCGCCGGCCAGGCTGAGTTCGATATGGCGCACATCGCGCGCGCTGCCGGGGCCGGTCAGGCGGGTCTGGTCGAGCAGCTCGGCCTTGAACGGGTGCTCGCGGCTGTGCAACGAGGCGGCGATCGCTGGCCGCAGCGCGACCACGCTGGCGGAGCGCTCGGCGGGCGCCGGCGCGCTCGGCGCCAGCTGCGCGGCCAGTGCCTGCAGACCTTCGAGCGCGCGCTGGCGCCAGGGCGTGGCGACGATCTCGATGTCGACATCGGCCTCACCCAGCGGCTGCAGGCGGGTGGCGCCGAGTTCGGCCAGACGCGCATCGATCTGGCGCCCGGTCTCGCAGAACTTCGGATAGCTGCTGTCGCCCAAGCCGAGCACCGCGAACTTCAGCTCCGGCAGCTTGGGCGCGCGCCGGCTCAGCAGAAAGTCGACGAACCCAAGCGAATCCTCCGGCGGCTCACCCTCGCCCTGGGTGCTGATCACCAGCCACAGCAGACGCTCGTCTTTCAGTTCGCGCTGCGGGTAGTCCTCGGTGCGCAGCAGCCGCAGCGCGAAGCCGGCGACTTCCGCGCTCGCGGCGAGTGCTTCGGCGGCGCGCTTGGCGTTGCCGGTCTGGCTGCCGTATAGCACGGTGAGGCGCGGCGGTGCCGAGGCCACCGACGCCGGTTCGATCGTCGCGGCGGCCGCGCCAGCGCGAGCCAGGCCGGCCGCGTAGCCCGAGAGCCACCACAGGCTGGCGGCATCCAGCCCATCCAGCGCGCGCGCGATCGGCTGCAGCGCGGTGGCGGCCGGCAGGGGCAGAGAACTGAGGTCGGGCAGTGCGGACAGAGCGGGCATGGTGCGCAGCGCTGAGAGGATCGGGCCTGCACTGTTGCAGCGCCGGGCACGCCAGCGGAAACGCGGATCGGGGTGTTACTTATGCCGATCGGGGTATATGGGGGGCGGGAATCGGGATTCGGGATTCGGGATTCGAGGTTTGAGGTTTGAGGTTTGAGGTTTCGAGTGGGGCATCGCCGGGCTTCGGCTCGGGGGTTCGTGCGTCTTCAAGTGCACTCGCCTTGTCGACCGAGCCCAACTCTCCCCTCTCCCCTGGAGGGAGAGGGGTCGGGGGAGAGGGGGAGCGGTCTTGCGAGGCGGCGTGTGCCCCCTCTCCCCAACCCCTCTCCCGCGAGGGGAGAGGGGCTTGAAGCGAGGGGCGTGGACGCACGGTGCAGATCGGGATCGGGGATTCGGAATTCATCGCGCCGCGGCGGGGAGGGCGCGGCGGCGGAGCGGGGGAGCAGTGAGCGGGCTTGCGCCACACCTTCACCCCGCCCACACGTCTGCGCGCCTGCGCGAGGACTTCAGGCACAGGCTTGGAAAGGCGCCGGCGCCCACACTTCACGCAGGTCAAGGCCGTGCGCCGCTCTCTGTCGGGCAGTGCACAGACATTCGCGAAGAATGTGGCCAAACCACTCCCTGCTGCAGCGCTCTCCCCAGCGCGACGTCCCCCGGCTCTCCGCGTTCTTCGCGCGGCCCCGCGGGCCTGTGACCCCTTAGCTTCACCGAGGAACCCCCATGTCCAAAGCCCCCCGCTTTTCGTCCAAGCTCGCCGCGACCCTGCTCACCGGCGGCCTTGCCAGCGTGCTTGTCGCCTGTGGCGGCACGCCTCCGGGCGGTGCCGCGCCCGGAGCGGCTGCCGCGATGCCGCCGGCGACTGTGATCAGCACCGTGGTCACCACCGCGCCTTGGACCGATGTGATCGAAGCGCTCGGCACCACCCAGGCCAGCGAGTCGGTGACGCTCACCGCCAAGGTCACCGAGGTGGTGGAAAGCGTGAAGTTCGAGGACGGCGACCGCGTGATCGCCGGCGACATCCTGGTGGATCTGTCCGGCCGCGCCGAAGTGGCCGGGCTGGAAGAGGCCCAGGCCAACTACAAGGAAACCCGCCAGCAGTACGAGCGTCTGGAGGGTCTGGTCGCAAGCGGTACGGTGCCGCGCAGTCAGCTCGACACCCAGGTCGCCGCGCGTGATTCCGCCCGTGCCCGTGTCGAGTCCATCCGCGCCCGCCTGGCCGACCGCGTCATCACTGCGCCATTCGACGGTGTGCTCGGCTTTCGGCAGGTCAGCCCAGGCACCCTGGTGACGCCCGGCACCGCGATTGCAACCCTGGATGACATTTCGGTGATCAAGCTCGACTTCTCGGTGCCGGAAACCTTCCTCGCCGCGCTCGCCACCGGCCAGACCGTGCGTGCGCGCAGCGCGGCCTACCCGGACGTGGAGTTCACCGGCGTGCTGGCGACGGTCGGTTCGCGGATCGACCCGATCACCCGCGCGGTGACCGTGCGCGCGGACTTTCCGAATGCCGAGCAGCGCCTGCGCCCCGGCATGCTGCTGACGGTGCGGGTTGAAAAACCCGCGCGCGAGGCCCTGGTGATTCCCGAGCTCGCACTGATGCAGATCGGCGGCCAGGCCTTCGTGTATCGGGTTGAGGAAGGCGGCGTGGTCAGCCGGGTCGACGTGCGTGCCGGCGCGCGTCGCCGCGGCGAAGTCGAGATCGTCGAAGGCCTGCAGGCGGGCGCGCGCATCGTCGTCGAAGGCACGGTCAAGCTGCGCCCCGGTGCGCGCGTGGTCGAAGCCGCGCCGCCCACCCTCGCGCCCTTGGCCGGATAAGGAGCACGCCATGGTTCTGTCCGACATCTCGATCAAGCGTCCGGTGCTGGCCATCGTGATGAACCTGCTGCTGGTGGTGCTGGGCGTGATGGCCTACAGCACCTTGACCGTGCGCGAACTGCCCGACATCGATCCGCCGATCGTGTCGGTGGAAGTCACCTACACCGGTGCCTCGGCGGCGGTGGTCGAGACGCGCGTCACCCAGATTCTGGAAGACGCCGTCAGCGGCATCGAAGGCATCGAGTCAGTCGACTCACGCAGCCGCAACGGCGCCAGCAACGTCACCATCGAGTTCGGCCTGAACCGCGATATCGAGGCCGCCGCCAATGACGTGCGCGATGCCATCAGCCGCATCGCCGACCGCCTGCCGGACGAGGTCAATGCGCCGCAGGTGGCCAAGGTCGAGGCCGATTCGCAGCCGATCATCTGGCTGAACATGAACTCCAGCCGGATGGACACACTGGAGCTCACCGACTACGCCGAGCGTTACATCACTGATCGTTTGTCCTCGATCGATGGCGTGGCGGCGGTGCGCATCGGCGGACAGCAGCGGTATGCGATGCGGATCTGGCTGGACCGCGAAGCGCTCGCCGCGCGCGGGCTCACCGTCGGCGATGTGGAAACCGCACTGCGCCGCGAAAACATCGAGCTGCCGGCCGGTCGCCTGCAGTCGGCAACCCGCGACTTCACCCTGCGCGTCAACCGCAGCTATCTCGCGCCGGAAGACTTCGCCGAGCTCAATCTGTCGAAGGGCGCGGATGGCTATGTGGTGCGGCTGAGCGATGTGGCCCGCGTCGAGCGCGCCTCCAGCGAGCGCCGCGCGTACTTCCGCGGCAATGGCCAGCCCAATCTGGGCCTCGGCATCGTCAAGACATCGACCGCCAACAGCCTCGATGTGGCGGTGGGCGTGCGCGCTGAAGTGGAGCGCATTCAATCCAGCCTGCCGGAAGGCGCCACCCTGATCGTCGCCTTCGACACCACGATCTTCATCGACGAGGCCATCAAGCGTGTCCAGTGGACGCTGATCGAGGCGATGGTGCTGGTGCTGATCGTGATCTACCTGTTCCTCGGCAGCCTGCGCGCGGCCTTGATCCCGGCGGTGACGGTGCCGGTGTGTCTGATCGCGGCCTTCATGGCGCTGTCGGCGTTCGGCTTCTCGATCAACCTGCTGACCTTGCTGGCGCTGGTGCTGTGTATCGGCCTGGTGGTGGACGACGCCATCATCGTGCTCGAAAACGTTCAGCGCCGCGCCGATCTCGGCGAGCCGCCGCTGCTGGCCTCGCGCCGCGGTACCGCCCAGGTGGCGTTCGCGGTGATCGCCACCACCGCCGTGCTGGTGGCGGTGTTCCTGCCGGTCGGATTCATGCAGTCGAACGCTGGCCGATTGTTCCGCGAGTTGGCGGTGGCGCTGTCGGCGGCGGTGGCGATCTCCGCCTTCGTTGCGCTCACGCTGACCCCGATGATGTGCTCGAAGCTGGTGCGCCCGAACGAGAAGCACAACCGCGTCAATGCCGTCTTCCTGGGCCTGGTGAACCGGATCAGCGCGAAGTACGGCCGCCTGATCGAGCGCATGGTCGGGCAGCGTCCGGCGGTGCTGTGGTCGGGCCTGGGCGTGACCTTCGCTCTGGTCGGCGGCCTGGCGGTGATGCTGTTCGTCAGCGTGCCGAGTGAGCTGGCGCCGGACGAGGATCGCGGCAGTTTCTTCGTCAACATCCAGGGCCCGGAGGGCGCCGGCTACGACTACACCGTCAGCCAGGTGCAGCAGATCGAAGAGAAGCTGAAGCCCTACATCGCCGAAGACGGCCCGGTGCAGCGCATCAACACCCGCGTGCCCGGCGGCTTCGGGGCCAGCGAGGAAATGCACCAGGGCTTCGCCATCGTGATCCTGAAGGACTGGGCCGAGCGCACGCTCAGCACCGGCGAGGTGATCGACGCCTTCCGCGCCGAGCTCGCTGGCATCCCGGGCGTACGCGCGATCGCGCAGGGCCGCGGCGGCGGCTTGGGCGGCGGCCGCGGCCAGCCGCTGCAGGTGGTGCTGGGCGGCCCGAACTACGAGGAGCTGTCCGAATGGCGCGACCGCATGCTGGCGCGGATGGAGCAGAACCCCGGCATCTTCGGCGCCGATTCCGATTACCAGGAAACCCGCCCGCAGATCCGTATCGACATCGAGCGTGAGCGCGCCGCTGACTTGGGCGTTTCGGTGCAGGAAATTGGCCGCACCCTCGAAACCCTGATGGGCTCGCGCCGCGTCACTACCTATGTCGAGGACGGCGAGGAGTACGACGTGATCCTGCAGGCGGAAGAAGCCTTCCGGGTCAGCACCACCGACCTGACCGGCGTATACGTGCGCTCCGAGCGCACCCGCGAGCTGATCCCGCTGGCCAATCTGGTACGGCTGTCAGAGCTGGCTGAGCCCGGCAGTTTCAACCGCTTCAACCGCCTGCGTGCGATCACCGTCTCGGCCAACCTGGCCGCCGGCTACACGCTGGGCGAGGCGATCCAGTGGGTCGAGCAGACCGCGCGCGAAGAGCTGCCCGACTACGCCCAGATCGACTACAAGGGCGGCTCGCGCGAGTTCGTCAAAGCCAGCGGCAGTGCGCTGGCGACCTTCGCCATGGCCCTGCTGGTGGTCTACCTGGTGCTGGCGGCGCAGTTCGAGAGCTTCATCCATCCGCTGGTGATCATGTTCACCGTGCCGCTGGCGGTGCTCGGCGCCCTGGGCGGGCTGTGGGTGACGGGGGGCACGCTGAACCTGTTCAGCCAGATCGGCATCGTCATGCTGGTCGGGCTCGCGGCCAAGAACGGCATCCTGATCGTCGAGTTCGCCAACCAGCTGCGCGATGAAGGCCGGCAGGTGCGCGAGGCGATCATCGAGGCCTCGGCGGTGCGCCTGCGGCCGATTCTGATGACCTCGATCGCGACGATCGCCGGTGCGATTCCGTTGGTCGCCGCTGGCGGCCCGGGCTCGGCCAGCCGCGCCACCATCGGCGTGGTGGTGATCTTCGGCGTGGCCTTCTCGACCCTGCTGTCGCTGTTCGTGATTCCGGCCTTCTACGCGCTGCTGGCGCCGTATACCCACTCGCCGGAGGCGCTGGGCCGTAAGCTGGACGAACTTGAGGCCGAGATCGCCCCGGTCGTTGGAGGCCACGCGTGACAGACGAACCCAAATCACCCTGGGGCAAACGCCCGCCGGGCCCACCGAAGCCGCCAGCCTCCGGTGCCCCGCGCGGGCCTTGGCAGGCACGGACAGAGCGGCCTGCTGGCGATGATGCTGCGACTCCGCGTGGCGCGGAAGGCGAGCGCGGGCCGGGCGCACGCCACGGCGCCGGCCGCGATGCAAACAATCGCCCTCAGCGTTCGCACGCGGAGCATTCGCAGGGCGGGCGTTCGCGCGCTGAACAAAGCCACGAAGGCCGACCCGCGGCCCGCGGCGGCGAACGTGCGCCGGAATCGCCGCGCCGAACTGGCGATTCGGATTCTCGTCCGGCACGTCCCAGCGCGGCTCCGTCAGCCTGGCCGCAGCCACGCGCAGCCTCGGCTCGTCCCGCATCGCCGCGCCGAGAGCACGAGCGCGCCGCGGGTCCGCGGGCTGAGCACGGCCGTACCGCCGAGCCGCGTCGCGAGGGCCCTCGCCCCGAACGTTCACCCGTGCGCGAACCCGCCACGCCCGACAGCAGCGGCTACCTGCCGCGGCGCGGCGCTGAGCAGAAAGTCTGTGGGCTCAACGCCGCGCGCGGCGCGTTCGCGGCCCGCCCGGATGAGCTGCGCAAGGTGTATCTCAACGAATCGCGCATCGGCACCTTGCGCGAGATCCTCGCCTTCTGCGTGTCCAAGCGCCTCGGCTATCGCGTGGTCGACGACGCCGAGCTCGAACGCATCACCGGCAGCAGCCACCACGAGGGCGTGTGCCTGGTGATGCTGCCACCGGCGCAGCTGTCGCTGTCCGACCTGCTGGCGCGGCTGCCGGCGCAGCAGCCGGTACGTCTGCTGTGGCTGGACGGCGTCGGCAACCCACACAACCTCGGCGCCGTGCTGCGCTCGGCAGCGCACTTCGGGGTCAGCGCCGTGCTGCTGCCGCCGGATTCCGAACTCGGCCTGTCGGCCGCCGCGGCCCGCATCGCCGAGGGCGGCGCTGAATACGTGCCCTTGGTCTATGCCGACGGCGAGGTCGATGGCGATAGCGAAGCCGCCCAAACCCAGGCCTTGGCCCAACTCGCCGCCGCCGGCTTCAAGACCCTCGCCACCTTGCCCAAGGGCGCGCCATCGATCTACGCCGCCGAGTTGCCCGAGCGCGCCCTGTTCGTGTTCGGTGCCGAAGGCGACGGCATGCAGCGCGCGATGATCGACCGCTGCGACGCACGCATCTCTATCCCCGGCAGCGGCAAGGTCGAAAGCCTCAACATCGCCACCGCGGTGGCCGTCGTGTTAGCGGAGCACTGGCGGCAGCACGCGGTGAAGTAGGGCTGCGGATCGCAATCGGGCGGCGCGGTCGCGACCGTGCACGGCACACCGCCGCCCGAACTCATTGCCCCAAGGCGATGCTGCGAGTGCTCGACCGTCTTCCCCAGCGCAGCCAGAACTTGCGACGGCGAGTAGACCGCAGCCCGCTGGTGGATGGTCATGAAAGGACGGACCGACTTCAGGCATCTTGCCGTTCGATGCCGCAAAGCGCTTGCCAGCAAGTCTTCGCTCCGCAAGCAGGAACCAGGACTATGCTTTCAAACAGGGGCTCCCGGGTGCTTCGGCGGTCGACTGCACCGGAGGCCTCAAGCTCTGTGCCGCGCAGTTGCGGCGAAGTCTGAACCTCGGTCACAGGACGCGCGATGCCAGCAGCTGATTTCGATCGATGTGGCGAACTCGACTATGTCGAGGTTTCGCGTCAGGCCCACGAATTGGCCACACGACGTGGCTTGAACGCCCACCTTTCCGCGATGCGCTTGGCAAGACTTGCTGAAAGCAGGGGGGAATCGGAAGCCGCGAGGTTCTGGCGAGCGGTGCATGATCAGCTCAGGCCTAGACCGCGCGTTTCGGACGATCCCTCGCTTGGTTGACCCAGCCCGCCGACGAAGTGCGTCGCCCCCGATTCAACGCTCACCTCTGCCCGTGCCGGCGAAGTGGCCCGGCAGCGACGTGCTTTCCCGTTCGGCAGGCTTCGTGGCGCCACGCGCCGAGCCTCGATCGGTGCTGCCCGACATCCGCAAAGGCGTTGCCGGGACGACCGCCGCCCGGCAACCAGCGCCTCATGTTCCGGCGGTCATCCAGCCCAGCTCATGTCTGCGCGCACTCCGCCCACCCACCCGACCCCCGCCACCCCGCATGCTATGATCCCGGCCGGATTCCAGCTGACACCGTCGCGTTCGAGGGGCCATGAGCGAGCAGCAGATTCCCGGGTACCACATCGAAGGCGAGCTCGGTCGGGGTGGGATGGCCTCGGTGTTCCGGGCGCGGCAGGAATCGCTGCATCGCAGCGTCGCGATCAAGGTGATGATGCCTTCGCTGGGCGCCGACGCGGACTTCAAGGCCCGCTTCCTCAACGAAGGGCGGATCATCGCCCAGCTCAGCCATCCGCATATCGTCACCGTGTACGACATTGGTTCACACGGTGAGCAATTCTACCTGTCGATGGAGCTGCTGCCCGGCGGCACGCTGCGTGATCGCATCGGCGCGGGCCTGAGCCTCTCCGAGACGCTGCGGATCACCCAGGCCCTGGCCGGGGCGCTGCATTACGCGCATCGCCGCGGCTTTGTGCATCGCGACGTCAAGCCGATGAACGTGCTGTTCCGCGATGACGGCACGCCGGTGCTGACCGACTTCGGCATCGCCAAGGTGATGAGCGATGACAGCCCGCTGACCCGCACCGGATTCGCGATGGGCAGCGTCGGCTACATGAGCCCCGAGCAGTCGATGGGCCGGCCGATCGACCAGCGCGCCGACGTTTACGCATTCGGCGTGCTGTTCTGGCAGATGCTGACCGGTGCGCCGCCGTTCGAGGCCACCGATGCGTTCGCGCTGGCCTTGAAGCACGCCACCGCCGACCTGCCGCCGCTGCCGCCGGAGTTCGCGCGCTTCATGCCCTTGATGCAGCGCGCGCTGGCCAAGCAGCCAGAAGAGCGCTACAGCGGGCTCGATGTGTTCCTGCTGGATCTGGCGGCGGTCTGCGGTGATCTGCTGCCGGGCACAGGCGCGGTGGCCGGCGCGGCACTGGATGCAGCGACCACGCTGTCGGCGCTGCAGGATGCACCGACCCGGCCGCTGGCCTCGACCATGGCCGAGGTCGACCCGGAGGCCACCATCGTGCGCCGGGTGGAAACGGTTGCGGCCAGCGCTGCCGGCACGCCAGCGGGCACGGTGATCGCGCTGGGCCTGGTCGAGCGCGAGCTCAGCCGGCTGTTGATTCGCTTGCCCGACTACATCGAGGCCCTGCGCATTCCCGAGCCGGCCCACGCCAGCAAACACCTGCGTTTCTGCGACGACCTGCTGCGGCGCACCTCGATCGCGGTGGGCGACTACCTGCAGGTCCTGGGTGCGCGTTCGATGGACGTCAGCGATTTCGAACGTCTGAACACCGCGATGGATCGGCATGCACGCCTCGGCACCCTGACCAATCAATTGGTCGAGTTCAGCCAGGTCGCGCTGATGCCGACCGAAGGCGCCAGCGTGCGCGCCCTGCGCAACAACATGATCGAAGGCCTCGACGCGATCCTGCTGACCCTGCAGGACGCGGTGCGCGATGCCGACCTCGACAGCATGGCGATGGTGCGCGAGATCACCGGCGACCGCAGCGACATGATGCAGAACCTGCGGCAGAGCTACCTCACCGACGAGACCCGCGCGCTCGGCAACAACGACAAGCTGGTGCTGCTGAAACTCACCGGCCAGTTCGAACGCCTTGTATGGGCGCTGGGTGCGGTGGTGCAGCGGCTGTAGCCGTTCTCGATCGATGGCGTGCAGCGCCGCGCGCGGCCGACGGGACGGCGTCCCTGTCGCCGGCACTGCAGCAGCGTGCTGACAACCGCCGCGGCCGCGGCCTGGGCTCAGCTCATGCTTGCCGGCAAGCATGAGCGGCGGCGGGGTCCGCGCGATGGCCAGATGGCTGCCATTCGAAGCCCACCGGCGGGGCGTAGCACGTGTTGCCGTGCATGCGAACGCAAAGGCTCGAACTCATCATCCCGTCGACCATCCGCTCGTTCACGATCGGCGGTTCGCAGGGATAGTGCGCGCAGCCAGGCCAGCCAGTCGGCAGCGTTGCGACGAGTGCGGCGTGCCGATCGGGGGATGTTGCAGGCTCCGCGCTGAGGCTGTATTCCTGCGTCGCCCGCTCAATCGCCCATCGAGGTCGCCATGTTCCGTCACGTTTCAACCGTTCTGAGTTCAGCGATCGCCAGCCTGCTTGCTGTGGCCTGCGCGCACGCCGCTGCACCGGCACCGGTCGGCATCGAGGCCGAACAGGGCCGGGTGATCGGCACCGCCGCCGACTTTGGTGTGCTGTCGCCGCGCGCGCGGATCGAGCCTGAGAATCGCATCGTGATCGAGCGCCTCGAACAGCTGCTGCCAAACCTGATGAGCGAGGCCGGCCTCGACATGTGGCTGGTGATCAACCGCGAATACGCCGAAGACCCGGTCTACTTCAGCCTGGTGCCGCAGCCGAGCTTTGCGGCCCGGCGCACCACCATGCTGGTGTTCAATCGTCTGCCGGACGGCAGCATCGAGCGCCTGACCGTGAACCGCTATCCGCTGGGCGCGCCGTATGAGTCGGCGTGGGCGGGCGGCAGCCTGGATGAGCAATGGACGGCCCTGGCGGCGCTGATCGCCGAGAAGAATCCGGCCCGCATCGGCATCAATGTGTCGCGTGATTGGGCGGTGGCCGATGGGCTGACACGCGGCATGCATCAGCGCCTGCTTGAGGTACTGCCGGACGGGTTCGAGGAGCGGCTGGTGCCGGCCGAACAGCTGGTGGTGCGCTGGCTGGAGACGCGCACCGCGTCCGAGCTGGCGGTGTACCCGCAGATGATGGGCATCGCCCGTGGGGTGATCGCCGAAGCCTTCAGCACCCGCGTGATCACGCCCGGTGTGACCAGCACCGAGGATGTCGCCTGGTACATCCGCGAGCGCTTCGAATCGCTGGGGCTGCCAATCTGGTTCATGCCCGATGTAAATCTGCAGCGGCAGGGCCAGGCCTGTGAGCGCGACAGCCCGTTCTGCGGCGGCAGCGGGGTGATCCAGCCCGGTGACGTGCTGCATACCGATGTCGGCCTGTGCTACCTCAAGCTGTGCACCGACACCCAGGAAATGGGCTATGTCGCCCGCGTGGGTGAAACCGAAGTGCCGGAGGGCTTGATCGCCGCGCTCGCGACCGGCAACCGCTGGCAGGATCTGCTCACCGCCGAATTCCGATCCGGCCGCAGCGGCAACCAGATTCTGGTCGCCACGCGGGCCGCGGCCGAGCGCGCGGGCATCGTCAGCAGCATCTACACCCACGCGCTCGGCATGTTCGGCCATGCACCTGGCCCGACCATCGGCATGTGGGACAACCAGGAGCCGGCACCCGGGCAGGGCGACTGGCGGCTGTTTGCAAACACCGTCTATGCGATCGAGGGCAACATCAGACAGCCACTGCCCGAGTGGGACGGGCAGTGGGTGCAGATCAAGCTTGAGCAGGGCGCGCTGTTCGATGGCGAACGGGTGACCTATCTCGCCGGCCGCCAGACGCGCTGGCATCTGGTGCGCTGAACCCGTGGTCGGCCCGAGTTTGGCGGGCGCGAGGGCCTACGCCGGATCCGCGTTGACTGCGAACTTGGTCAGTCCGCGCGGGGCTCAGGCGCTGCCCAGCTTCTGGGTCAGCTCGGCCAGGCGGGCCTTCATGGCGGCATCGATCTCATCCGGGCGGATGCGGTCGATGATGCGCTTCAGTACGCGGGTTTCATTGGCGTCGAACTTGCCGTCGCGCTCGGCGATGGCGATCAGCTCACCAAGCTCTTCGGCATCCAGCCGGCCGTCGTTGCCGAAGCAGGACACCGAGCGGAAAGTCAGTTCAAGATAGTCGCGCGATTCGTTCATCAGCCGGCTCAAGTCTCCATTTGGGAGCGGCAGAATGCTGCGACCGCCACTGGATGGCAAGCCGTGTGCCGGCCCAATGATGGCGATGCGCTGGCCGCGAAGCGCGGCGATAGCCCGCTGCAGCGGCGGGCATGCGGGTCGAATGCCGGCGCAGACATTGGCGCGCTGGCGGCCTCGGATCGTTCTCACCCAGTGACTGAGCGGGCCCTCCCTGGCCCGCTGCCGGCGCTCCGCGCGCCGGATTTGAATCAATGCACCATCTGCAGCGGCTGGAACTGCAGCTGGTTGATCAGGCCGGTCGAAAGACAGCTGCTGTTGACCAGGTTGGACAGGTCCTGCTGGCGCCGCAGCAGATCACCGAACTGGCGCACCGGGGCCCCATTGATTGGATCGGGTTTGTTGAAGGTAGAGGGGGCGGCGAGGGTGCCGTTGCCGAGCAGGAACTTCGACAGCTGGCTGGTGCCCGCCGGCAGGCGCACGCCGACATGCAGGAAGGGCAGGTCGCCCGGCACCGTGCTGTCGCGTGCTTCGCCGCCGTGGCAGGCATTGCAGGTGTTCAGCGACAGCATGTGGCGCGGCTGGTTGGCCACACCCGGCGCGTTCCAGACCTGGGCGTTGGCGACACCGAAGTTGAAGTTGGAGCCGGTCAGGAAGGGCTGGCCGGCCCACAGCGCCGGAATCACAGTGGTGCCGGCCACCAGGGCTGCGGCGTTGGTATTGATGTAGTTGGCCAGCAGGCCGCTGTTGTTCCGTAAGCGTCCGCCCACCTCACCTACCTTCCTGACCTGATTCTCCCGACCGTCTCCGGTTTCCCCAACGGAGGATCGGTCGATGGCCTGTTCGGAGGTGCGGCGGTGGCGTGCGCATGTGCGCTCG
>NZ_JBILJQ010000077.1:0-22263 GCF_044377145.1 Aquimonas sp. | reverse complement strand
GGAAGATGTTTCTGGCGGGCGAACCCGCAACGGCTTTGGCATGGGAGTCTCCGAACAAAGCCGCCCTAGAATGAGAGATAACGTGCTGCGTCACTGTCTCGTGGAGTGTAGGCGCGTAGGGTTCCGATCGCCTGCTGGAGAAGGCAGACAACAGACCGTCAGTCGCCAGCCAGTCCGGCGCGGCGTGCGCGCCGAGCATCGCCCCATAGCTGCTCCAGGGCCAGTCACCGGCATCTGCCACCATGCGCGCGCGCACCGGGTTCAAGACCACGTAGCGCGAGAGCTCCAGCAGATAGCTGTCCGCGTCGACCAGGATTGCCTTGTAGCGGCCCTGGAACAGATGCCCGGTGCGGCGATGACGGCGATTGCTGTACTGCGTGAACACCCCGTTGAGCTGGCGCATGCCCTTCGACAAATTGCCATCGGGCGTCTCGATCAGCAGGTGGTAGTGATTGCTCATCAGGCAGTACGCGTGCACCACCCAGTTGAAGCCACGCGCCACCTCACCCAGCAGCTCAAGAAACCGCGCGCGATCCGCATCATCCTCATAGATCGCCTCACGCCGATCCCCACGCGAAGTCACGTGGTACAGCGCCCCTTCGAACTCAATGCGGATCGGTCGTGCCATGCCGCCGAGCATACCCCCGGCAGAACCCTGATGCTACGTTTCTAGACCTGACCCCGAGCTCGTGCTCTTCGAACTCAATGCGGATCGGTCGTGCCATGCCGCCGAGCATACCCTCCGGCAGAACCCTGATGCTACGTTTCTAGACCTGACCCCGGGCACTCGTCTCGTCCAGGTTCGGTTGCAGACCGCTCGGTGCCGACGCATCCGCTGCTCAGGCGGGATTGTCACTCGGCTCGCCTGACGGCAGCAGAGCCCTGCGCGAGCCGACGCTGCAAGGCAGGCAAAACTGGAGTCAGAGTCCACTTGCCCAGCAGCGCGCAGGGCATCTGACAGTCAGTTCAGTCTGGCCCGCGGGCTTTGTCTTGCGGTGGATCATTCGTCCCCATCCGGGTACTGAACAGGCCGGGTGCCCAATGCGCCCATCAGGCCGGACTCCGCCTCACCGCACGCCTCCACAAGCGGGCCGCCGCGCGCGGCCTTGATCTCGAAGATCCAGTTGTCACCGGGGTCGAAGCAATAGAACAGCGCGTGCTTCGCCGGCAGGGGAAACAGCGAAGCCAGCGTTCGCCGGTAGATCCCACCGTTCTCGTCGTCGAAGACCTCGCTCGGGCGGCTCTTGAAAGTGCGCGCGATGTAGAACTCGTAGCCGTGGTCATCGTCGAACTGAACGGCGTTCTGGGTGAGAGCGTGCACGTCTTCCAGCGTCGCGCCCGGTTCGATGGCGAAGCTGCCCTCCCAGTCCCGCGGGGAGCCATGACCCCGTACCAGACCCACCTTGAAGTTCGGAATGAGTGTCATGCCTGCTTGTGGCGATCGCGGTGGCGGGAATGATGTGGAAAGCGGAGTGATTCTCCTACCCCAGATCCATCGAAAGCCTGATCCCGCAAGTACGCATCGCCGTCGAGCACTCGCTGGCAGCCACACCGAAACGCGCACGGACACACGTGGATTTTGCTCAGTTGGCCCTGCGCTGGAACTCCATCACCCAGTTGACCTCCCAGCTGGCGCCCCCGTCTTCCGAAAACGCCTGCTGCCACCGCGCCGAATCGCAGCCTATGTCTGACCAACTGAAGCGCACGCGGATCGGTCGTGCATCGAGCACATCGTCCGTTTCGAACGTCCCGACGCCATCGACGAACCGGCCTGCCGGCAGAGATCCTTGACCGGCACACCTGCATCGGCCTGCTTCAGGATCGAGGCGATCTGCGTCTCGGTGAACTTCGACTTGCGCATCTGAAACTCCTGGCTGGGGAAACCTGGGGCGTCGCTACGTCCGCTACATCAACGATCGCTACCGCCGCACCGGCACCCTTTGGGAGGGGCGCTTCAAGGCCTGCCCGGTGCACTCCGACGATCGCCTGCTGTGCTGCCAATGCTGCATCGAACTCAAGCCCGTCCGCATCCGCAGGGTCGGCTACCCCCACCGACGACGCCTGCTCAAGCCACGCGCCCGCGGAAAATGCGCTCTGAACCCGCTCTAGGTTTGGACTGGCGGCCGATGCGGAGGCAAGGGCGCGCGCATCGCAGGGGGCATCGGGTCCGTCCGTGACGCGAGGGCGAGATCGCGCCATGCACCTGATTTTATGTGCAAATTTCGCCGATTATTGGTCCTGGGGCCGCCGTCATGGCAGAGTGTAGCGCCTCCCTTCGCTTGCCGTTCCTATGCGACTGATGCTCACCTCCTCACTGCTGGTCCTGCTCGTCCTCGTGCCCGTCACGCTGTGGTTCATGGCGCGCACCCTTCCAGAGACGACCCGCCATGCCGCAGAACGCGTGCTGGCCACCGATGTGGCCACGCTGCGCGGCGTGTTGGATGCTGTCGAGGACCAGCCGCATTGGCGTCGAGGCGTGGCCCGGGTCGAGAGGTCCGGGGACGGATGGGCCGAGATCGGTGCACGGGGTCGCGTGCTTCGCTTCCACTGGACAGAACGGGCCAGCGCTGGGTATCGGCTGGTCTTCGAGGATCACCACGGCCTGCATGGCACGTGGACGGCGACATGGGCTTCGACGCCCGAGGGCCTGCGCCTGCGCGTGGAAGAGTCAATCACGCTCCGGCATCCTTGGTCCCGGCTGATGGCCCGTGTGTTCTTCGACCCTGACGCTTTTCTCACCGAGTGGTTTGATGACCTCGAGGCTGAGCTGTCCCGCAGAGAGACGACCAATGGCTGAGCGCAAGAAGAGCAAACCCGTGTCGTGGAAAGCCCGCATCGCCAAGGCGAAGCCGGCCCACGTGGTGAGCACCGAAGCGGACTTCGCCGGCATTCGCGTCGGCAGTCGCCTGCTCATCGCCAGCCCGGAGATCCTGGCGCGGTACCTGATGGCGATTCCCGTCGGCGAGACGCGAAACCTCGTTCGCTTGCGCAACGAGCTGGCTCGGCGGCATCGCGCCGACGCGACCTGCCCCGTGACCACGGCGATCTATCTGCGGGTGATCGCCGAATCGGCGTGGGAAGACCTGTGCGCCGGCACGCCGCGGGACGCAGTGCCACTGTTCTGGCGGGTCATCGATCCGGGCAGCCCGATCGCCAAGCGCTTGAGCTTCGGCAGCGATGTCATCGAGCACGAGCGGGCGATCGAGCAGGGCGGATCCCCACGGGGAAATGGGCCAGGTTGATTTTCTCCCCCGCAGTTGATGAACCTCACCCCATTCTTCGTGGCGCTGCATGCCGAAGACACGGCGCGCCAACGCCTCTACCGCGACCGGGTCCAATCGGCCATCACACCGGAGGAAGTCGACAAGACGAGGCGACGCCTGCAGTGCCAACTCGCCTTTGGAACGGAGCGCTTCCGACAGAAGTTCGAGGAGCAACTGCAGCGCCGCACGGGGCCCGCAAGGATCGGCCGGCCTCGCAAGTCAACGCGTGAAGCGCATGCGGCAAGTGCACTCGGAACCGTGCTTTTCTTCAAGCGCCTCAACCATCCCGCCACCGCTCCACCGCCTGCATCCCGATGTCACCCGCCCGCCGGAACGCGGTGGCTACCCGATCGCAGTCCGCAACCGGCACACGTGAACTCTCGAATCGCCCGCGCCATTCGCGCACCACGCTGGCGATGCGATCGATGATGCCGGCCGCGCGCGGTGGCAGCAGGCCGAAGCGCCCTGCCCCGGCCAAGGCGTTGTCCAGCCGCGCCAGCCGACCCTGTGGGCCCACCGAAAGGTGCAGCACGCGCTCCTGCGCCACTTCTTGAGGCTTCGGCACCACGTCGTACAGCGGGCTCAAGCGCCAGCCCTGGCTGTGGGCATCGAACAGGAAGTCGTGGTTGCGCAGGTGGTCGTCGTCGTTGGAGACGAGGATGTTGAAGACCATGCGCGCAAACAGCTCCTCACGGTCAGCCGCGATCTGGCCGCTGACGCCGTACTGGCCAATCGCATCCGCAATGGCTGCGTAGCTGGAGTCCGCCGAGGCCTACTCGGGCAGCGCGAGCAGGGTCAGCGCGCTCAGCATGTGCCGGCGCGCGATGCCGCGCTGCACGGGTTCACGGTCGAAGCGCTGGATCAGCATCACCTGTCGGCCATCGGCCAGTGCTTCGATGCGCAGTGGCGGCACACGCAGGCCGGCCTCGCGCGCCAGTTCCAGCGTCGCGAATTCGATCAAGGGCACGTTGAAAGGATCGCCTCGCGCGGGAAACTTGGCGATCCACTCGTCGCCGTCTGCGCTGATGACCGCCTTGGGCCGCGCACCGCCCACCGAGGGCCCACCCGCGAAGAAGACCTCCAGATGCGCGGGAACGGGCTCGCCTTGCTCGACGCGGGCCGCGGCATCCAGCAGGTGCTGCAGGTCGAGCGCGGATGGCAGGCTGCTGTGAATCGGCGGGCTGGTGGGTGTTTCGCGCACATCCAGCGCGCCCGCGCGGTGCGGGCCGGCGTGATCCAGATACACCGATTCCGGCAGACCATTGGGCGGAGCGCGCAGACGGTTCTCGATCACGCGCCGGCCCCAGGCATCGGGCGTGGCATCGCGCAGCGCGCCGAACAGGGCCAGCCCTGCCGGCGGCAAGCGTTCGTGGTCGTTCTGCGCCGGAAGCGAGGCCAACGCCACCGGGTCGACCGGCACGGCGTTCGCGCGCGCGACGTAGCGGCGGCCGTAGGCAAAGGTGGACGCCTGCACCTGCGTGCCCTGCTCGATCATGCTCAGGCGCCCGGCAGGCACAGCCTCGGTTTCACCGGGCAGGTGGATGAAGACGGTGCGCTCGACCATGGTCAGAAGTCCAGATCGTCACGCTTGCGTGGGCGCGCGCGCTGCGTGCGGGTGGCATCCAGCACCGCGGCCGAGGCGGGGTCACGCAGCTCACCCAGAAGGGGCAACAGGCCCAGGCATTCCAGCACCGACAGCCAGCCGCCGAGCGAGACTTCGACTGCGCCACCCTCCAGACGTTTCAGGGTGGCGAGGCTGATGCGCGCGCGCTCGGCGAGGGCCTGCTGCGTCCACGCGCGCGCCAGCCGCGCCTGGCGCACCAGCCCGCCGAGGTGGGCTGCAGTGCGCTGGGCGGCGGGGGTGGCGAAGTCGGATTCTCTGCGCTGAATGGCTCATATTTGATCCCCTATGCGCATAGGGGCTTACTTCTGAGCCGTCTTCGCGCGTGCGCAGGGGGCGTCAAGCGCGAGCGCGAAGTCTGCATGCAGGCCTCGATGCCGAGATCAGCCGAGCACCAGCCTTGGCTGGGCGCGCCGGTTAACCCTGCGGCACGTAAACCGGCGGATCGAGTGCGTCGGCCTCGACCTTGGCCAAGGTGTCCTGCAGATCCGCCTGCTCTTCCGGGTTGGTTGAGGCCTTGATCAGCTCGCGCAGGAGGGCGGCGTGGCCGACCTTTTGCGCGTCGGCGGCGGGCACGGCGAGGTCCGGTTTGGCGCCAACCTGCTCCCAGCGGGTCCGGGTGATCGGGTTGTCTGTCTGCCCGGTTGGCGCGAGGGGCGCAAGGGTCGCCTCGCCTTCGCTTGTCCCCGCGCGTTCATCGGTTTGTAATGCGGGAGGTCGACAGAATTCATGTGCGACGGAGGCGCGCTTCATCGGACTCGCGGTGTAATGACGAGGTCCGGGGGCATCCTGCTCCCTCACCCCAGAGGCCCGCCATGCACCGTCTGAGTTTCGCTCTGCTCGCCGCATCCTTCGCCGCCAGCGCTTCGGCCAACACGGCTGTCTACAACGCCAACGTCAGCGAGGCTGAAGTCCTCGCCGCCCAGTCCGCCTGGTGCAATGCGCTGGTCGCGATCAACAAGGCCGGCGAAGATCAGGGCCATGCGGCCGCCAAGCAGTTGGCTGGCGACGTGATCGACGCCGCCTACGGCTACAACCTGGGCCCGGTGCTGTTCAAGCCGACGCTGGCCGCTCCGCCGCAGACTTTCCGCACCACCCGTGAGGGCGCATTGGCCTACTTCGTGGGCGGCGACCCGAACTTCAAGGATGACTCCGGCTTCGCCCTGAAGGGCTGGACCGCCTGTCGGGCCGAGAACGCCGCCATCCACATCAACGGCGACGTCGCCACCAGCATGGGCAACGTGATGATCACCGGCAAGGATGGCGCAGTGACCACCGTCGACAAGACCTGGACCTTCAAGAAGAGCGACGACGGCAAGCTGCGGATCGTGGTCCACCACAGCTCGCTGCCCTACAGCGCCCCGTAACTCCCGCAGCCGGCTGCGGAGCAGAGCTTCTTTAGACTTCATGATCCGCACCCGACTCGCGATCGTCTTCTCCGCGCTGGCCCTGCTGGCGCTGGCCCAGTCCGCATTCGCGTGGTGGGCGGCTTCGACGGCCGCCCATCACGCCGAGCGCAGCGTCAACGCAACCCGCATGCTGGCGGAGTACCTGGAGATCTCGGGCAACAAGCAGCGGCTCAAGGTCTGGTTCGCGCAACGCATGCTTGCAGATGATCCTGCGCCGGAGGTACGGACCTCGCTGCTGACGGCCATGCACTCAAGCCTGCAGGCGCTGCGCACGCTGGTCGAGGCCTCGCCTGAGGCCGTGCGAGCACTGGAACAGCAGGAAGTCGAAACCGTCGCCTTGAACATTGCCGCAATGGGCAAGGCCATTGAAGCGGCCGAAAACCCGGGCAGCAATCTGCCGCCGGCCGAACAGTGGCGAACCGTGCTGCTGGCCTTCGACGAGCTGGCAGGACGTGACATGCGCGAACTGCTTCGGCAGGCCGTTGAGCGCAACGAGTCGGCCAGCCTGGATGCAGGGGCCGACCTCGCTGCGGCCTTGAGCCGCATCCGCCTGATGGATGCGGTGCTTGCGGCCGGGGTGTTCGGCCTCGCCCTGCTTTCCATCACCTATTTTGTTCGGCGCCTGGACCGCCCGTTCGCCGAACTCGCGCGCCTGAGCACAGCGCTGGCGGCGGGCGACTTCAGTGCGCGCAGTGAGCTGCGCGGCCGCGATGAGTTCGCCCGCATCGGCACTCTCCTCGACTCGATGGCGGAGCGGCTCGCCGAGGCCCAGGCTCGCAGCCAGCAGTTGCAGGCACAGCTGGATGAGCTGGTCGCAGAGCGCACCCGCTCGCTCAGCCATGCGTTCGAGAACCTGCTCGGTATCGAAGCGCGCCGGCGTCAGTTCTTCGCGGAGCTGAGCCACGAGCTGCGCACGCCAGTGACGGTGATCCGCGGCGAGGCCGAAGTGGCGCTGCGCAATCGCAGCAATCCGAACGCACAGGGCGAGGCGCTTGTGCGCATCATCGAGGCCACCAGCGATCTGGGCGGACGCGTGCAGGACCTGCTCGACGCGGCTCGCGGGGGCTCACTGGAGTACGCCCTGACCATCCGTCGCGAACCCCTGCATTCGATCATTGCAGCTGCCGTTGAACAAATGCAGGCAATCGCCGAGCACCGCTCGCTGCAGCTGCTGCTGCGCGCTCCGGTGCGTGACAAGGGCTGCATGGTCGATGCGGACCGAGAGCGGCTCCAGCAGGCGCTGGTCATCGTGCTCGACAACGCGCTGCGCTACTCGCCGCAGGGAGGAACCGTGGTGGTCGACCTCGCCGAGGAACCCGACCACTGGGTGGTCTCCATCGATGACCGGGGCCCCGGCATGACCGAAGAGGAGTTGCAGCGCGCCTTTGAGCCCCAGTTCCGCGGGAGCGCCGGACAACAGCTGGCGCCACAGGGCCAAGGGCTGGGTCTGCCGATCGCGCTGCGGATTGTCGAGGCGCTGGGCGGCGGGATCGAGCTGCACAACCGCGATGGCGGCGGCTTGCGTGTCAGCATCGCACTGCCCATCAGCCTGAGCGAGACCGCGGCGTGACCCAGACCCTTCTGATTGTGGAAGACGACGCCCGCGTGGCCGACTTCCTGCTGCGTGGACTGCGCGCGGAAGGCTATGCACCGAGCATTGCCGGCAGCGCGGAAGAGGCGCTGCCGCTGCTTCGCCACGGCGGCTTCGATGTAGCGCTGTTCGACGTGATGCTGCCGGGTCAGTCGGGCATGGAGCTGTGCCAGCAGATTCGAGCCGAGCGCCTGGCCCTGCCAGTGCTGATGCTGACCGCCATGGGCGGCGTGGCCGAGCGCGTGGCGGGCCTGCGCTGCGGTGCCGACGACTACCTGACCAAACCCTTCGCCTTCGACGAACTGCTGGCACGCGTGGAGGCTCTGCTGCGTCGCCCTCCGCAGTGGATCGAGCCGGCCACCGAGTTGTGTGTGGGCGATCTGGTCTTCGATCGCGTGCGCATGGAGGTGCGCCGCAGCGGTCAGGTGCTGCCCTTGACCGCGAAGGAACTGGCCCTGCTCGAACTGCTGATGAGCGCACCAGGTCGACTGTTCAGCCGCGAACGCATCCTGTCGAACGTGTGGGGCGTCGACTCCGACCCGCTGACCAATGTGGTCGACGTCTACATCCGACGCCTGCGCAGCAAACTCGACGAGGCCGGGCAGCCCTCGCGGATCACCACCGTGCGCGGACTGGGCTACCGCCTGGACTCGCCCAAGGGCAGCAGCACGCCGGCTTGATCCAGCAGACGTGCCGCTGCGGGCCCGCGCGATCGACAGCGGAGCATTGGGGCCGTGTCTATGGAGCAGGTACGAAGTTGATTGAGAGTTCTCCGCACCTCGCGCTGGTGGAGCGCGCCTCCTGAAGACCTCGCACTTCAAGTTTCAGCGGGCCGGATCCATCGCATCTCTACATCACTGTGTGCGTTTCGAGCGCAACCGAACAGCTAGAACCGTGCGATGTGCAGCCCGCCTCGCTCAGCCCTGCGGCACGTAAACCGGCGCATCGAGATTGTCGGCCTCGACCTTGGTCAGCGTGTCCTGAAGAAACGCCTGCTCGTCCGGATTGCTTGAGGCCTTGATCAGCTCACGCAGGATGGCGGCGTGGGCGACTTTTTGCGCGTCGGCGGCGGGCACGGCGAGGTCGGGTTTGACGCCGACGTGTTCCCAGTTGGTGCGGGTGATGGGGTTGATGGCACGCCCTTCGGGGATGAAGGCGGCGAAGCCTTGCGCCAGGGGGTGGACGTCACCGGGGTTCGCGCCGCCGCCGGTGGTTTCGCCGACCACGGTGGCGCGTTTCTGGGTCTGGAAGTCGTAGGCGCATTCCTCGCCGCCGGAAAAGGTCCGCGCAGAGGTGAGCACGTAGACGGGCTTGAGATAGCGCGTCGGCACCGCGGCCGTGGTCCAGTACTGCAGGGTGTAGTCTGTTTTGCGGTAGTACAGATCGTTGAGGTGGCGTTCGTCGCCTGGGGCGAAGAAGTGGCTCATTTGTGAACCTTGCAGACGCTCGTTGCGTACGCCTGCCAGAGCGTTCATCCGATGCGCCTCGACCGCGGGCCCATTGAAGTGTGTACGCCAGATCAGCGAAGCATCGGCGGGTGCTCGCTCCGAACGAACACACCATCTCCGCGGTCACTATCGGGTTCAAGCGCAGGCTCCACAGGCCGCGAGGCGGACCACATGGGGTGGGTACTACATGCCGCCGCTGCATGCACGCGGCATACGCCAGCCTGGCGCAGCTGCGTGAATGCGAACGCTGAGCCAGTGCCAGGCCCCACTACCCGATCGCCACCCCACGCCCGCGTACCACGATCCCGCCCGAAACCGGCACTTCCACTTCGATCAGGCTGGGTCGGCCCATGTCCTCGCCTTGGTGGATCCTCAATGCGAAGGGCGCGGCCATCAGGCCCGCATCGCGCAGCCAGCCGGCGAATGCGGCAGCGGCGGCGCCGGTGGCGGGGTCTTCGACGATACCGCCGACCGGGAACGGATTGCGCGCGTGGAAGCAGGTGGCGGACTCGCGCCAGACCAACTGCAGGGTGGTCAGCTCGTGCTTGAGCATCAGCGCCTTGAGGGCATCAAAGGGATAGCTCAGCGCCGAGAGACGCGCGCGTTCGCGTACGGCGAGTACGAGGTGCCAGGCGCCAGCGTAGGCAAGTATGGGCGGCAGGTCGGGGTCGAGTTCGTCGCTGCGCCAGTCGAGCAGTGCGAGGGTTTCGCCCAGCAGATCCGGCGGCAACGGGCGCTGCGCGGTGGCGACAGAGGTGAGGCTGGCGACGGGTGAGTGCGTGTCGCTGCCTGCATCAAGCGCGATATGCAGCGAGATCTCACTGACGCGGGTGTCGAGCAGCAAGCGACCCTGTTCGCCGCGCTGGCCCAGCAGCACGCCGGCGGCAATCGTGGCGTGCCCGCAGAACGGCACCTCGGCCAGAGGGCTGTAGTAGCGGGCCTGTCGACGCGGGCCGGCGCTCGGCGCGATGAACACGGTTTCCGAGTAGCCGACCGCAGCGGCGATGGCCTGCATGGTGTCGGGTGAAGGCAGATCCTCATCGATCCACACGCCGGCCGGATTGCCGCCGCCGGGCTGGGTGGTGAAAGCGGCGATGCGCGCCAGGCGTGGGTCTTCGGAGTTGAGCGTCAAGTCGGCGGGGCTCATGGGAACTTCTCTTGGCGACGGTGTTGAACAAACTCGGGCCGCGCGGGCAGATGCGCAAGCGCCGTTGGGCGGATACCGGCGGTATTCGGCAGTGAGGCGATCAGGCGATTGGCGTATCGACCCCGCCTCCGGTTTGCAGGGACAATGCCACCGCTGCGCGAAGCAGTACGTGCGATCAGACCGACAGGCCATCGATGCGAACCTTTGTACTCCGAGCGCGCGCTGCGCCGACGGACAGCGCGAGCTTGCTGGCCTCCGTGGGCAAGGAGGCGCACACCGAGATCCTCGCGCATACGCTGATGAACGCGATCTTCGTGGCGCAGTCGCATCGCGCGGATGTGGTCGTCTACCTGGTGCTTGAAAGCACGCACGACTATTCGCGCACTGTCCGCTTCGAGTCCAACGCCCTGCAGGACATCGGCGGCTTCGATGAGCGCCGGCTGTTGAGCCGGGTTGCCAAGGCGCTGGATGCCTCGATCGGCATGGGCAAGGACGAATCGCGCGCGGTGGAGCCGGGCATCAGCGTATCTACCGTCAGCTTCGAGCGGCTGGTGAAGACCCTGGCCGAAGATCACCAGCTGTACGTGATGGCCCCGAAAGGCAGCCCGATCCGCGAGCAGGTTTTCGGCGACAAGCCCTGCTTTCTGCTGACTGACCATATCCCGATGCCCAAGAACAGCCTGCATGGGCTTGCGCGCCTGGGCGCGATGGAGATCGCGCTGGGATCGAAGATGCTGTTCGCCTCGCAGTGCGTGGTGTTGATCCACTACGAATTGGATCAGGGGCCGGGGCGTTCGGGTTGATGCCCGAAGGGCACGGAGCTCTTGCAGCAGAACTTCGCGGGCTGCGGCTCTGGACAGAGGTTGCAGTGCTGGGCACTTGACTGAGGGCTTCCGCAACCTCGAAGCCAGACGCGTCGCGGGATTTCCAGCGGAAGCCGATGGGCCGCGCTGCCTGTCAAGCTACTTGTCGCGTGCCCGTGGTTACTCCTCGCCGTTCAGTGCCGCCGTAGCTGCACCTGCTCCCCTCTCCCGTGGGAGAGGGGCCGGGGGAGAGGGTTCGGGTGTTGGCCTGACTTCCCGAGAGCGACGAGCACCGCTGTTGACGCCGCGCCTTGCACGGCTGCGCTCCGCCCCGCCCTCTCCCCAACCCCTCTCCCACGGGAGAGGGGCTCGAGTCGTGGGGCGTGGGGGCCTCGGTCACGTCTGCCGCAGCCATCGATACATCGCGGCTGGCTACATGTTGCGCCGGTACTCGCCGCCGACTTCGTACAGGGAGTGGCTGATCTGGCCAAGGCTGTGGGTTTTCACAGCTTCGATCAGGGCCGCAAAGATGTTCTCGCGCTTGCGTGCGGTGGTTTGCAGGTAGGCCAGTCCTGGGGAGGACGGCCCCCTCTCCCCCTGCTCCTCTCCCACGAGGGGAGAGGGGAGAGAAGCGTTGCGATTCTGCTGATACGACCGGACGTTCTCGATCTGCTGGCTCTTCTCCTCTTCGGTCGAGCGGATCAGTTCGATCTCGGTGACGATTTCGCCGCCGTGGTCCTTGGGCAGGAAGGTGTTGACGCCGATCAGCGGCAGGCTGCCGTCGTGCTTCTTGTGCTCGTAGTAGAGGCTCTCTTCCTGGATCTTGCCGCGCTGGTACATGGTGTCCATGGCGCCGAGCACGCCGCCGCGCTCGCTGATGGCTTCGAACTCCTTGTAGACCGCTTCTTCGACGATGTCGGTCAGCGTGTCGACGATGAAGCTGCCCTGCCAGGGGTTCTCGTTGAAGTTCAGGCCCAGCTCTTTGTTGATGATCATCTGGATGGCGACGGCGCGGCGCACGCTCTCTTCGGTCGGCGTGGTGATGGCCTCGTCGTAGGCGTTGGTGTGCAGGCTGTTGCAGTTGTCGAACAGCGCATACAGCGCCTGCAGGGTGGTGCGGATGTCGTTGAACTGGATCTCCTGCGCATGCAGGGATCGGCCGCTGGTCTGGATGTGGTACTTCATCATCTGGCTGCGCGGATCGGCGCCATAGCGCTCACGCATCGCACGCGCCCAGATGCGGCGGGCGACGCGGCCGATGACGGTGTACTCCGGGTCCATTCCGTTCGAGAAGAAGAACGACAGGTTCGGCGCGAAGTCGTCGATGTGCATCCCGCGCGCGAGGTAGTACTCGACGATGGTGAAACCGTTCGACAGGGTGAAAGCGAGCTGGCTGATCGGGTTCGCGCCGGCCTCGGCGATGTGGTAGCCGGAGATCGACACCGAGTAGAAATTGCGTACCTTGTGGTCGACGAAGTACTGCTGGATGTCGCCCATCATGCGCAGCGCGAATTCCGTGCTGAAGATGCAGGTGTTCTGCGCCTGATCCTCTTTCAGGATGTCAGCCTGCACGGTGCCGCGCACCGTCGCCAAGGTCTTTGCCTTGATCCGCGCGTAGGTTTCGGCATCGACCATTTCCTGCCCGCTGATGCCGAGCAGGGCCAGGCCCAGACCGTCGTGACCTGCGGGCAGTTCGCCGGCGTAGGTCGGGCGCGTGCGGCCTTCGAAACAGCGATCGAGCTTGGCTTGTGCTTCAGCCCACCGCGCCTCATCGCTGCGCAGGTAGCGCTCGATCTGCTGGTCGATCGCGCAGTTCATGAACAGTGCGAGGATGATCGGCGCCGGCCCGTTGATGGTCATGCTGACGCTGGTTGTGGGCTCACACAAGTCGAAGCCGGAGTAGAGCTTCTTCATGTCATCCAGCGTGGCGATGCTGACGCCACTGTTGCCGATCTTGCCGAAGATGTCCGGGCGGATCGCCGGGTCTTCGCCATACAGCGTCACGCTGTCGAACGCGGTCGACAGACGCGCGGCAGGCAAGCCCTGGCTCAGGTAGTGGAAGCGGCGATTGGTGCGCTCCGGCGTGCCCTCGCCCGCGAACATTCGGATGGGGTCTTCGCCGGTGCGGCGGTAGGGATACACGCCGCCGGTGTAGGGATAGTAGCCGGGCAGATTCTCCTTGCCGAGGAAGGTCAGCAGCTCGCCCCAGCTCTTGTAGGTCGGCGCAGCGATCTTCGGGATCTTCTGGTGGCTCAGCGATTCGCGATAGTTCTCCACCGCAATCGATTTGCCGCGCACCTCGTAATGGGTGACCTCATCGGTGATCGACTTCAGCCGCGCCGGCCACTCGCGCAGCAGCTTGAGGTTCTCGCTGCTGAGCGATTGGACCGCGTCGTTGTAGCGCTGGCGCAGCGTAAGCAGAGTGCGGTCGGGCGCGTACGTATCAGCGCTCAGGCTTTGAGCCCCTCTCCCCGTGGGAGAGGGGTTGGGGAGAGGGTTCGGGTGTTGGACGACCTCTGGGCTTGCCGACAACTCATCAGCGGCTCCCTTCGCTTCGAGGGCAGAGGGGAGCAAAGCATCCGGCCCATACAGGTCCAACGGCTTCGGCAACTGCCGATCTTCAAGCTCCAGCAGCGCCTCATACAAACTCTGCGCCCGACTGGCAATCTCGCTCTGCTTCTCGATGCGCTGATTGATCGCCCTGCCCTGCTCGGCGATCTCAGCCAAGTAGCGCACACGCGCACCGGGGATCAGCACCGTCGCGCGCGGCTCCTTCAGCGTCTCGATCACGGTGGGATTGAAGTCGCAGCGATGGCTCGCGGCACTCCGCTCTCCGATTCCCGATTCCCGTTGTCCGATTCCCGACTTCTGCCGCAGCAAGCGGCAGAAGTTCGAGAACATCCAGGTTACCCCGGGATCATTGAACTGGCTCGCGATGGTCGGATACGCCGGCACGTCTTCATCGGCGAGCTGGAAGGCCACACGATTGCGCTTCCACTGCTTGCGCACGTCGCGCAGCGCGTCCTCGGCGCCGCGGCGGTCGTACTTGTTCAGCACCACCAGTTCGGCGAAGTCGAGCATGTCGATCTTCTCCAGCTGACTGGCCGCGCCGTAGTCACTGGTCATGACATAGACCGGAAAATCGACGAGGTCGACGATCTCGGAATCGCTCTGACCGATGCCGGCGGTCTCGACGATGATCAGGTCATAGCCGATGCCCTTCAGCAGTGCGATGCAGTCTTTCAGCACCGCATTGGTCGCGACGTGCTGACGACGCGTCGCCATCGAACGCATGAACACGCGCGTGCTGCGCAGGGAGTTCATGCGGATGCGGTCACCCAGCAGGGCACCACCACTGCGACGGCGCGTGGGGTCCACCGCCAGCACGGCGATGCGCATCTCCGGGAAGTGCTGCAGGAAGCGGTTGACAAGTTCGTCGGTGACGCTGGATTTGCCGGCGCCTCCGGTGCCTGTAATGCCAACCACGGGTGTGGTTGGCATTCGGGAATCGGACGCTGGGAATCGGGAATCGTTGGAGCCGGCCAACCAGCCCTTACGCAGCAGCGCAAGCTCGGCATCCGAATACAGGCCATCCTCGATGGCAGACAGGGCGCGGCCGATTCCGATCTCGTCGTCGATCGACGGCAGCACGCTCTTCGACGATTCCCGATTCCCGATTTCCGATTCCCGACGCGCTGCCTCTGCGCGTTCGACAACATCGGAGATCATCTCCACCAGCCCCATCTTCATCCCATCGTTGGGGTGATAGATGCGCTCCACGCCATAGGCCTGCAGCTCGCGGATTTCCTCAGGCGTGATGGTGCCGCCGCCGCCGCCGAACACGCGGATGTGGCCAGCGCCGCGCTCGCGCAGCATGTCGACCATGTACTTGAAGTACTCGACGTGGCCACCCTGGTAGCTCGACAGCGCGATGGCGTCGGCGTCTTCCTGCAGGGCGGCGCGCACCACGTCTTCGACCGAGCGATTGTGACCCAGGTGAACCACCTCGGCACCCTGGGCCTGGATCAGGCGCCGCATGATGTTGATGGCGGCATCGTGGCCATCGAACAGACTGGCGGCGGTGACAAAACGAAGCGGCGACGCGACGTGCGCGGTCTCACCTTCGGGCAGACGGCTGGCGGGGGTGCTCATCGGGGGGCCTCGATGCGGGGATGCAAGAAGGCCGCAATTGTACGCGCCACCGCCAAGGCATCACCCCTGCCGACCGTTGGCCCATGGCGGAGCAGACCCTACGCACGCGTGTGGGCTACGCGTCACTGCGCGAACAGCGTCGCCACCGGGGAGCGACAAGCCTGGCGGCGGCGCTACGCCCTACAGCTCGCCGAGCCCTTCCGCTTCGCCGCCCTCGCCAACACGCAACAGGCGCAGGGTGTTGGTGGCGCCGAGCTGTTCCATGTGGTCGCCGGCGGTGATCACCACACGGTCGCCGACGTCGAGCAGGTTGAGGCTGTGCAGGTGGCTGATGGCGGCGCGGGCGGCTTTGCGCGGTGACAGGCCCTGGCTGTCGAAGGCGATCGGATAGACATCGCGCATCAGCGCCATGCGCCGGCGCGCGGTAGCGTGGCGCGACATGGCGAAGATCGGCACCGAGCTGCGGAAGCGCGACAAATGCCGCGCGGTGCCGCCGGATTCGGTCATCGCCACGATCGCGCGCAGCTGAATGTGTTCGGCGAGGAACATCGCGCTCATCGCGATGGCCTGATCCACATGCACCAGGTTGCGCGGCGCGGCCTCGAAATCGGTGTCCATCTTGAACTGGCGCTCGGCGCCGAGGCAGATGCGCTCCATCGCCTGCACGGCCTTCTCCGGGTACAGACCGGAGGCTGACTCGGCCGACAGCATCACCGCATCGGTGCCGTCGATGACCGAGTTGGCGACATCGAGCACCTCGGCGCGGGTCGGGATCGGGTTGTCGACCATCGACTGCAGCATCTGGGTGGCGGTGATGACGGTGCGCCCGCGCTCCAGTGCTTCGCGGATGATTTTCTTCTGCAGTCCGGGCAGTTCGGCGTCACCGATCTCAACGCCGAGGTCGCCGCGCGCCACCATCACGACGTCTGAGGCATCGACGATCTCGCGCAGGTTCTCGATGGCTTCGGCGCGCTCGATCTTGGCCACCATCAGCGCGCTGCTGCCAGCGGCGCGGGCCAGGCTGCGGGCTTCCTCGATGTCGGCAGCGGTGCGACAGAAGCTGACCGCGATGAAATCGACGTCAAGCGCCGCCGCATGCTTGATGTCGGCACGGTCCTTGTCGGTGAGCGCATCCAGCGACAGGCCACCGCCGAGACGATTCAGACCTTTGCGATCCGACAGCGCGCCGTCGGTGAGCACGCGGGTGCGGATTTCGCAGCCGGCGACTTCTTCCACCATCAGCGCGATCAGGCCGTCGTCGAGCAGCAGGGTGTCGCCGGTATGGACGTCGTCAACCAGGCCAAGGTAGCTGACGCCGACGCGGCCCTGGTCACCCGGTGCGGCATCGGCGCGGCAGTCCAGCACGAAGGGCTGGCCGGCCTTCAGGAACACCTTGCCTTCGCCGAAGCGCTCGACGCGGATCTTCGGCCCACCGAGGTCGGCGAGGATGCCGATCTCGCGCCCCAGCCGTGCAGACGCTGCGCGCACCGCTTCGGCGCGAGCGGCGTGGTGCTCGAAAGTGCCATGCGAGAAGTTGAGCCGCACCACATTGACACCGGCGGACAGCACCGCGTCGAGAATGCCGGGGCCATCGGTGGCCGGGCCCAGGGTGGCCAGGATCTTGGTGCGGCGAAAGGCTGGGCTGCTCATGTGTGGCTCCGGAGAGTTGCGAAGGGCGAACCGCGCAAGTGTAGCCACGGCGAATGCCCTTGCGCCCCGGTGCATACGAATAAACTTAAGACCAATCGAAGCCCATTTCGCCGCAGTGCGTCAAAAACCCCCTGTTCTGACGATTTATGTAATACCAGATAGATACCACATGCAAACAGGTCGAGAGATCGGGCCGCGCATCAGGCCAACGCGGAGTTCGGAGCAAACTGGCGCATCGCATGCCTGGTTTGCCGGGCTGCATCAGGGCGCGGATCGCGCGCGCATGAAGTCGTCAAATGCCGACAAGGTCTGCCTGGCTGCGCCGACCGGCTGAAGTCCGCCTCGCCGGATCTGCGCCGTGCCGTGCTTCAGTCGTACTCCCCGCGCGGCGGAGCCACAGGCGCTGCCGCAGGCTTCGGCGCTGCCGTGGGTGCATGCTGCGGATCCAGTACCAGATGCCAGACGCCGCTGACGTTGTCGCCGGTGCGGTCGCCGGGTCGCTTGTCGGACGGCCAGAGGTACAGCGGCTTGCCACGCCAGGCCCACTGGCGTGCGCCATCGGCACGCTCGGTGATGCTGAACTCCTCGAACGGTTCGGTATCGAGATCGGCCAACAGCGGTGGCCACAGCTTTGCGCAGGCGCGGTAGCACGTACTGACGTTGGGGCGGTCCTGATCGAACACGTAGAGGCTTCTGCCGGTGCGGTCGACCATGTAGCCCTGCACGAACACGGCCGGCGCCTCGCTGACAATGGATTCGAGCTCGGCCAGCACGGCGGCCGATTCGGCATCGCTGGCGGGTTCGCGGGTGGACGCGAACATGCTGGTGCTGGCCTGGGGCTTGTCGAGGTCGACGGTCTGAGCATGCGCGGGCGCCATGCCAACCGGGAATACAGAGGCCAGCAAGCAGCCCGCGCGGGCAACGAGGTTCAGCTTCATGGTTATTTCCATCGGTAATGAGTGGCCGATTTCACAGCCTCAGCAAGCGCACCGCAAGCTGCGTCAGTCGGCCGAGCTTCGGCACCGGCTCGCCGCGGATCAACAATAGCGCGCCACGCGGGGAATCGAAGGGTCGGTGGCGCGAGCCCGGCGACGCCAGCAGGAAATCACCGGCGTGGTACTCCTGGCCGGCATGCAGGATGCTCCCCTCCAACACCAGGCATTCCTCGTGCTGCTGGTGCGGATGGCGCGGCACGCGGGCGCCGGGGTCAAGCCGCCACAGCGTCGTCTGCGTCTGCGCCTGCGCGTCGAAACGCAGAGTCTTGACGCGGATGCCGGGCACGAACTGGATCCACTCGCCCTCGTCGGCACGCAGCACGGAGGTACCGGGCGTGGCACAGCGCCGCATCAGCTGCTCGCCGAGTGCCACGCGGCGCTCAGGCGACAGCGCCAACGGTGTGAGTTCAGCGCCGATCCGCCCCGCCAGATCCGGCGGCAGGGCGCCCTGTTTGCTGCGATCAGTCATCCGCGGGCCTCCATGCCCAATGCGCGCGACAGGGTGGCGAGGCCACGCCGTAGATGCGACTTGACCGTGCCGAGCGCGGTGCCCGTGCGCTCGGCGATCTCGGCGTGGGTGAGGTCCTCCAGAAAGGCCAAGGCGATCATGCGCTGCTGTACGGGGCTCAATTCAGCCCGCGCAGCGCGCAAGGCCGAGCGCGCGTCGAGCGCGTCGAACAGTCGCTGGGCGGAGTCATCGGCATGCGCAGCGTACGGGTCTTCGCCCTCGACCGGATGCAGAGGCAAGGTGGAACGATGCCCACGTTCGCGCCGCAGCCGATCCACCGCACGGCTCCAGGCCAGATTCAACAGCCACGACAGCGCAGCGCCGCGTTCGGGCACATACAGGAAGGCGCGCTCCCAGGCCTGGCTGAAGGTGTCGAGCACGATCTCCTCGGCGTCTTCCGGGCGCTGCAGCACGCGCAGGGCGACCGTATACACACGGTCGGCGCAGCACGCATACAAGGTCTCCAGCGCGAGCTGCTCGCCATCGGCCATCCGGCCGACCAGCACAGCCAGTTCGTCGGCCTCTTCGATGTGGCTGGCGGCGCTGCTGGAACGCGCCGGATGCGCGGGGTCGGGAGTGCTCAACGACAGGCTCGATCTGGGCGGGCCCAAGCGATGTCGGGCGGGCGGAAACGGAAAGGCGGACTCGGCGGCTGCCGCAGCGCGATTCGAGCCCAGTCAGACTCTGCGGCGCGTGAACGCTCGGCCTGCGGTCGTCTGGCATGCGTTTCGCGTAGGACTGAGCGTGGCAGGATGCCGCCCTCGCACAGGAGGATCTGCCCCATGAACGACCGTATCGAGCTCAGCACCCATCACGGCCGCATCGGTGCTATGCATGTCCGCCCCGAATCAAACCCGGCCCAGCGCGGCTTGGTGCTCGTACAGGAGATCTTCGGCGTCAATCCGCATATCCGGCGGGTGGCGCAGACCTGGGCCGGGCTCGGCTTCGAGGTGATCGCGCCGCAGCTGATGGACTTTGTCGAGCGCGATGTGGAGCTCGACTACACCGAAGCCGGCGTGGCACGTGGCCGTGCGCTGATGGCCGAGGTCGGCTTCGACCGCTGCGTGGCGGCCTGCGCGGCCGCTGCTGGGGTGCTGCGGGAGCGCGGGCTGAAGGTCGGCGTGGTCGGCTACTGCATTGGCGGCAGCATCGCCTTTCTGTGCTGCACCCGGCTCGGCCTGCCGGCGGTGAGCTACTACGGCGGCCGCACGGCAGGCTTTCTGTACGAGCGACCGCAGGCGCCGCTGCTGCTGATTTTCGGCGAACACGATGCGCTGATTCCGCCCGATGTGGTCGAGCAGCACCGTCGTGCCTTGTCCGAAGCGCGGATCGAATGCTTCCCCGCCGGGCACGGCTTCAACTGCGAGCAGCGCCATGATTTCCACCCCGAATCCGCGGCACGCGCCCTGCAAGTCAGCCACGACTTTCTGCGTCAGACCTTGGCATGACCCCCGAATTCACGCTTGATCCGCCACTTGCGGCCGGCAGTGTGACCGTCAGCGACTTGTCGCTGTGCCAGCTGCGGCTGATGAACGACGCTCGCTTTCCCTGGCTGCTGCTGGTGCCGCGCCGCGATGGCCTGCGCGAACTGTTCGATCTGCCCGCCTTCGACCAGGCGCAGGTGCTGATTGATCTGAACCGCGCCGCGGCGGCACTCCAGGCCGTGGCCACGCCGGACAAACTCAATATCGGCGCGCTGGGCAACATCGTCCCCCAGCTGCACATCCATCTGATCGCCCGCTTTGTTGGCGATCCCGCCTGGCCCGGGCCGGTGTGGGGCCAGGGCAGCGCCGTTGCCTACACCGAAGAGGCACTGCAGGCGCAGCTGGCCGCACTGCGCGCCGCGCTGGAGGCGCTGGATGCCTGAGCGCAACGCCTTCGCCAAGCCCCAGTTCGAGCCACTCGGTGAGGCCGCCCTGCTGCTGCGCTTCGGCGACAGGCTGGAGTCCGAGCTTGCCCACCATGTGCAGTCGTTTGCGCGCGGTCTGCGCGCCAGCACGCCGCCCGGTGTGCTCGACCTGGTGCCGGCCTATGCCTCGCTGGCAGTGCACTTCGACCCGCTGCAGATCGATCTCGATGCGGTCGCCGCCTGGGTGCGGACGCGTCTGCGCGAGGGCGACCACGGCCGCAGCGCGCGCGATGGTCGCCGCATCGAGATCCCGGTCTGCTACGGCGGCGACTACGGGCCGGATCTGGCCGATGTGGCCGCACATGCGGGCCTGAGCGAAGAGGCCGTGATCGCCCTGCACAGCGGCGGCGATTACGTGGTCGCGATGATCGGCTTTCTGCCCGGATTTCCGTACCTGCTGGGGCTGGACCCGCGGCTGGAGATGCCGCGGCTGCCAACGCCGCGGCCCGAGGTGCCCGCCGGCGCGGTTGGCATCGGCGGCGCCCAGACCGGCATCTACCCGCAGCAGAGCCCCGGCGGCTGGCGCTTGATCGGGCGCACGCCCGAGCAACTCTTCGACAGCGCCCGCGCCGAACCCAGCCTGCTGCAGCCGGGTGACCGGGTACGCTTCGTAGCGATCGCAGCGCTCGACTTCAAGCGTCTGCAGCGCGAGCAGCCCGCATGATCGAAGTCCTGAAGCCCGGCCTGATGACGACGCTGCAGGACCTTGGCCGCCCAGGGCATCGCGCGATCGGCGTACCGCTCGGCGGCGCGCTGGACAGCTTCAGCCTGCGAGCGGCCAATGCGCTGGTCGGCAACACCGACGATGCCGCCGCGCTGGAAATCACCCTGACTGGGCCAACCCTGAAGTTCAATGCCGATGCGGTAGTCGCCCTGTGTGGTGCGCGCTTCGAGCTGCAGGTCGATGATCTGGCCTTGCCGATGTGGCGACCGCTGCGGATCAGTGCTGGCACCGTGCTGCGGATCGGTCGTGCCCTGCGCGGCGCGCGTGGCTATCTGGCGATTGCCGGCGGCTTCGACAGCCCCAAGGTGCTGGGCAGCCGCAGCACCCTGCCCGGCTCCGGCTTCGCGGGTCACTGCGGCAAGCCGCTCACCGAGAGTGAGCGCCTGCGCCCGCTGGGCGCGACCCTGATCGGACGGCACTGGCCGCGCGCCAGTATCGGCGTGCGGATGGCGCGTTGGTGGGCCAATCCGGCGCCCGTACTGGAGCTCGACCAGCCGGCCGAAGTCGGGCTGATTCCCGGCCGCGACACGCTCGACGATCCAGAGCTGCTGTTCGATACCAGTTGGCGACTGTCAGCACGCTCCAATCGCATGGGCCTGCGGCTCGAGGGCCCGGGCTTGGCCTTGGCCGAAGCCGCGCTCAGTCTGTCCGAGCCGGTCGCCCCTGGCACGCTGCAGCTGCCGCCCGAGGGTGGGCCAATCCTGCTGATGGCCGATGCGCAGACGGTCGGAGGCTACCCGCGGATCGGCCATGTCGGTCAGGCCGAACTGCCGCGTCTGGCCCAGCTGGCGCCCGGTGAGCCGCTGCGCTTCCACGCCTGCAGCCTGGAAGCAGCACTGGAGAAACGCCGCCAGATGGAACGCCATCTGCACAAGCTGCGGCTGTCGGCACAGCAGGTTCTGGCCGAGTAGACGCTGCCGGCCCGGCTACATCCGGAACGCGTCAACCCCTTTGAGACAGCCTGTTCACCAGATAGCTGTCATTCGTTCTCCTGAGTGGCGGATTCGCTCATGCTTGCGATCTCGTTGCTTCCGAGTTCACTG
>NZ_JBILJQ010000137.1:0-6122 GCF_044377145.1 Aquimonas sp. | reverse complement strand
GTCCATTTGCTTCAGGAGGATGTGCGCACGCGCTTTTCTATCGAGCGTGTCCCGACAGTGGTCACCGCAGACGGCCTGCGATTTCGTCTAGAGGAGTTCGTGGTCGTCGGCCCAGTTGCCGCGACTGATGCGCTGTCGCGGGACAAACCGCATGTGCCGTGACGACGAGCGAGGGCATCTCCACATGGTGTGCCGGCCGGGGGAGCGCGTGCGAATTGGCCAGGACGTCGACGTGCAGATCGTCGAAGTCGAAGGGCGGTCCACACGCATCGTCGTGGTCGCGCCTCGTGACGTGCCGATTCTTCGCTTGCTGGAACCCAAAGCACCATGAACTTCATAGCGCGTATCCGCGCCGCACTTTTCGGTCTTGCTTTCCTGATGCAGGCGTGTGGGGCTCTTGCGCAGGATACCTCCGGCGATATTGCCGGTGTCGCCTGTCCCGATGCGGGACTGTTCTCGCAGGGTGGCCTCGTCTCCAAAGTGTGCACCACCTGCTACTTCCCCATCTACATCGGGGACTCGCTGCCAATCGGTGGGAACACTCAGCGCAAACCTGACGATGATCCATCGAGCGGAACTTGCATCTGCCCCGGTCGGATCTTCGGCTACCCAACGCCTGGGGTGAAGCTCGGCATGTGGCAACCCACCCACATGATTGAAGTCGTGCGTCAGCCCTATTGCTCGCCCGCGCTGGGCAGCCGCATCTCGGGATCTACGTCGAGCTCTACGTTTGCGATCGCCAAGCAAGGCGGCAACGGCGTCACGTCTCCGGACCACGAGCAGCACACCCCCTCCTACTACAACTTCCACTACTGGAAGTTTCCCCTGTCCGTCCTGACCGACATGGTCACGGACACGGTCTGCGTGGCTGAGTCCGGGGGCGGGGACATGGACCTTGCGTATGTCTCCGAGATAGATCCGACGTGGAATAGTGACACGCTCGCCATGTATACCCATCCTGAGGCCGTGTTGTTCAGCAACCCGATCGCAATCGCGAGCTGTATGGCAGACGCGGCTGCATCGACCCTCTACAAGCCCATCCCGATGATGTTCTGGTGTCATGGTGCCCACGGGCATGCATATCCCTTCACCGGCCACAACAACGTGTCCGACCCCGCCAACTCAACATCCAGTGCAGCGTCTCGCGCGCTGGCAGCGCTTCACCGGCGCGGCATCGCGAAGCAAACCTACGGGACATGGGCGGTCTGCAGAGACCACTCGAATCCCACGCTGCCTCGTCAGCAGTACAGGCTCCAGGCGATGTTTCCGATCCCGGAGCTGCCGAACAACCACTGGCTGGGTGCACATCCATCGAGCTGGGCGGGCGGCCAATTCAACCTCCCCGGGGTGGGTGAGGACTTTCTCTATCTGGTCTGGAGCTGGCAGACGTGCTGCATGAACTTCTGAGGCACCGAACGATTCCTTCGCTGCTGTCGGTGGTTCTGCTGCTGTCGCCGTTGGTTACGGTCGCTCAACCCAAGGCAGAAGCACCCGCCAAGTCCAATCAGTCGATGGTCGTGGCCGGCCGTGAGGGTGCGGCCTTGGGCGAGACTCTACGCTTGGGCGCGCCAAGGCCAACGTACAATCAGGAACAGGGTGTAATTGTTATTCCTGGCGTCGACCGCATCCAACTTGAACAGTTGACCGGCGTCTCCGAAGAAGATGCCGCTGCGGCGAGGGTGCGCCTCGGCGCCCTGAACGGGGCCAGCACAGATGAGCTTGATGAGGCGGGTGCGCAGGCAGTTCGTCAGCTTGAGACCGACCCCAGCCTCACAGGCGACGTGCATCGGCTCCTACGTTCTCAGGACGAGGAGGGCTACTCAGCGATCGATCAGGATCCGGCCCTTCAGGAATCCCGCGAGATTCTGTCGTCGTTGACCACCGTTCGCGAGCGATCGGGTGGGACCGAGGACATCGCCACCTCCGCACTCTCCTCATACTCCGACTGCGGTGTGGGCGTCACGATCCGGCCAGGCAGCAATGCGAGTGCAGGGGAGATTTCCTACGAGGTGTGTGAGTTCCTGCGCGAGCGCCCGGACGTTATCCGCGAGCGCCGCGTTGAGATCGCCACCAGGCCCATCGAGATGGATCCCTACCTGAATCCTCTCGTCGTCCGGGACATCACGGTGCCCGTCACACTGCCTGTTCCCCAGAATGCTCTGTCCTTCGAGTTCGACCACACCTGGACTGGCACGGTTGCCAACGTGGAACTGCTGGAGGAGCCCGTCGAGGGAAACGGTTTCCAAGCACGCTTCCGCGTGATCCACAACGGCGAGGCGTGTGCCGGGGTCCCACCGGACGAGCCGTGTGCGGGACGAAGCCAGAGTGTATCGATTCGGTTTGTCGGCTCCTTTACGAGGCTTGAAGAGGAGCTGGTGTGCTCAGAGGAGAACTGCTTGCTCGATTCCGACGGATTCGCATCCGCGGATTGGAGATGCCTGGACGACGATCCTCGAACGATTGGTGAGGTCGTGATCGATTCGTCGTTCCCGGGCCTTGAGCCTCTTTTCCCAGACTCCACCGGCCTCTGTTGGCGCGCAGAGTCGCGCTATCAGCATCACTACGCTGAAGGTGAGATCTGTTGGGACAGCCCGACCGGTGAGCAGTGCTTCGATCAGGAGCAACCGGTTTCGGGAACCAACACCTGCCCGCGAATTGCCCAGCTCACCGCCGGCGGGAACATCAGCTGTCGGCCGACCCAGAGAAATTGCGCAGAGGACGGCGCCGGACACAACGGCTTTTGCTACGTGGAGAGCGTCGGACACACGTGTGCTACGCGCGTTCGGTTCCAGAACATCCGCGTCGACACCACGAACAACTGCGCAACATCGATGTCGTGCATGGGGGCAGAGTGCGCGCCCAGACTGCAACAAGAGATCGCGAACGCGGGCAATGTCGACATGGCATCGTATGGCCGCCAGCAGGCCTACGGTCTCCTCGTGCATCACATCCTCAATGACTACACGCCCAAGCCGAACCAGACGCCGCCGGCCCTCATCTTCGACGGTCGTCCGAGTGAATGTCGCAAGGCGCTGGGAGGGGCTACGGACTGTTGCATCGCGGAAGTCCCTGGAGCCCAGACCCTTTGGTTCGATCTGTACACCCGGGCGCAGCGTCAGCAACATGCACTGACCGCGCACGCTCTCGCTCCGACCATGCCAGGCACTGCTGTGTCCCTCGCGGGTGGGTTCGTGTCGTCCGATGTGCTCAACAAGCCCTTCATCAGCGATCGCGAGACCATCGCTGGCGGGCCGACAGCAAGTCTGAGCGGCACCAGCGGAGGCATGTCCATCCCGGACATCCTTCCGGAGTTCCTTCGCTTGGCCAAGAATCAGCTGCAACTCTCTGGCGGTGCACATTGCTCCGCGAACGAGTTTGACCTCGCGGCACTGCGTTCAATCGGTGCGTGTTCGTTGGTGGGTACGAGGTGCGTCGGCATCGGGTGCCTGGACAAGCGAGATGTCTACTGCTGCATGAACAGCCCTGTGTCGAAGAACGCGCGCGAAGTCATGGGCGCCGGCGACTTCGGCAGCGCGAGAAACCCCACGTGCGCCGGCGTGACACTGGAGCAAGTTCGTAGTGCCAACTGGACTGGCAGCAACCTTGATGATCTCGTCGCTCGCCTGAGTCGAGTCGGCTTGCTGCCGGGGCCCGATACTCTTCTTGCTCAGACATCCCAAGAGAGTGTGACCGGTTCTGGCTCCACGCTCGCCGGCCTGACGGTCGCGCGCCAATCCGTTGGACAGCGCTCAGCCCAAGCGCTCGATAGCTTCAACGATCGCGCAGTCGCTGCCTCTCTCGAATCGCAGGCGCGGGCTGAACTGCCCGGTGCCGCTACCCCTGTCAGGCATGCGGGCGTACTGGAGTGGAGCCCGGGCTTCGCGACGGTTCGTGGAGACGAAGAGGGGGCCCTGGCGGTGCGCCGTCTGGGCTCAGAGGGGCGGGTCAGCGTCTCATGGTCGACGCGCCCCTTGACGGCGGTGCAGGGCAGAGACTTCGACACCCAATCGGGTGTGCTGATGTGGGAAGCCGGGGACACAGAACCAAAGCCGGTGGTGGTGCGCGCGAAGCGGACTGCACAGACGGGCACCCCCACAATGCCGATCGAGTTCCAAGTTGTGCTGTCCGCTCCTACGAACGGCGCCATGGTCGGAGCGCATGGCACCGCCATCGTTCGAATCGCCGCGCCGCACCGCGAGCCGCCGAATCCGTTGAGACCGACGTTGAGGATCACCAAGCGTGCTATCCAATCGGGTGTCTCCCCTGAGATTGGAACGCAGCCAATGATCCTCTGGGAGATCGCGGTAACCAATCGCTCGACGGAGTTCGAGGCATTCGTGTCCGTTGTAGACGAGCTCGCCAGCGCTCACATCGCGGAGTGGGTGCAATGCCCAGGCCTACCCGAAGCGGGAGCGAGCCAGAATCCGACCTGCAGCAACATCACAGTCCCTCGCGGGCACACAGCGATTCTGCATCTGAGGACCACGGCGCTGGGTAGTGGCACCTGGGGTAGCTCGATCACGAACCGGTGCTCAGTCACGGGTGTCTGGCGTTCCGCGCCGGGCAGCGTGTGGGGTGGGCTCTCTCGCGGCCATGTCGAAAACGAATGCCAGGCAAGTGCGAGCTACCCCTCCACGCCTCCACCGCCGCCGCCGCCGGCGTGCCTGTCTGCCGGACCGCTCGCTCCCGCGAGCGTGACTGGCTACACGGTCACCTGGAACGATCTGTTCGCCAGCGGACCATTCCCAAGCTTCAGCGTTGCGGCGCCGATTGGTAGCTTCAGCCTCGATCGGACTCTCGAAGGACCGATGTCGGATCAGTTCTACATCACGTTCCCGATCCAGCTCGAAGCGAACAAGCGCTACGGACTCAGACACTCGCAGAGCACGCACATTGAACAGGGGCCACCCGGTCAACCCACACCCTGGTACCCAGGGGGACGTTCTCGACGTGGGACGACTTTCGTTTCGATCAGCCCTTGCAAGGGGGACCTGCGACCGCAGTCAATCACCTCGTCGGATCCGTTCGTCCGGCTATGCAGGGGCATGCACTACGACAGCACGCTGTTCTTCGGGACGCGTGGCCAGTTCCATGAGTGCAACCTCGTTCCGGGCGAAACCTATTGGGTCACCTATGCGATGGTCGACCCTGGTCAACCGACAACCCCCTTCCGTCGATCGTGCGCGCTGCCGCACTTTGAGCGCTGCGAGGTCGTGGTTGATCTGGTCGAAGAGTGACCAGTAAGTCCTGTTAGACGGAACAAAGACGAAGGCCCCGGCATTGCCGGGGCCTTTGTCGTATACGGTGGTTCCTTTTTTTGTGGGAACTGTAGTTCAGGCTTCAGACCAATCCTGTGCGCTCAGCAGAGCCATTCACCACGGTGGACCCGCGTGTCGTTGAGACCGCTTTCGTACGGCCTCACCGGTAAGCCGGTGCTACGGTATCCGTGCAAGTGATCTGCGCCTCGCGGATGTTTGCGTAGGCGTCACCGATTCGTTCGAGGGAAACGAACAGGCCCAGCTCTTCTGAATCTTCGAGCTGCAGGATCGTCTCTCCCGTCTTGTCTTCCAGGACCAGGCCGATGCGGCGTGGCCGTGGGTCGCCCTCGATCCGCGCATAGCGGGCTTTCCCGCTCAGGATCAAGTCGCGCGCGGCGCCGCGGCGTAGCGTGGCGTCAACGCGCCGGCCAAAGAAGGCGTTGCGTGCGGCGCGATCCTCAGGCGTCAAAGTTTTCAACTTCCTGGGCTCGCCCAGCAAGTCGCCGAAAGCGATGCTGTCGGATTGGTGCAGTGTGGCGCTTGCTTCCATGGAGGTCTCCTCGGTGCGGACGCGGGGACCCCCTTGGCGGGGAAATCCCCGCGAGGGTGTAGGCACGTGGCCTGTGTGTGCCTCAATTTCTGGGTGGGCAACCCGAGCAGCCGAAGCTGCGTGAATGAGGGGCTTTTTCGATCCGCCGATGGTCCGCCAGCGCCTTGAAAATGCCCCCCGCAGTGCGGGGGGGTGATCGTGAGATCAGGGGAAATCAGCCGCAGGAGCCGACATGGCCGCAGGCCTCGCAGAACTCGCAGCCGTCCTTTTTGACGACCGTGCGGGTACCGCCACATTCGCCACAATCCTTGTGG
>NZ_JBILJQ010000017.1:0-76246 GCF_044377145.1 Aquimonas sp. | reverse complement strand
TGCGAGCGCACATGCGCCCGCCACCGCCACGCCTCCGAACACGCCATCGACCGGTCCTCCGTTGGGGAAACCGGAGACGGTCGGGAGAATCAGGTAAGGAAGGTAGGTGAGGTGGGCGGACGCTTACCGTACTCTGAGCAGCTCACGCCTCGGCAGTCGAATGTGATCGCTGATCTGGCAAGGGCGCGGTGCCTCACGTGCGCGGATAACGGGATGCACGGCGTGCTCGATGGCCGCGCGCTAATTCAAGGTCGACGAAAGCCGGGCGGTACGGCAAAGTCCGGTGCCCGCACTATCGCGCACCCGCACTCTCCGAAGGTGGATCGGCATGGCGGCAGCTCAAGCGGCAAGCGAAGCAGACGCACTGCCGCTCAAGCGCTTCCTGGGCTATGGCTTGGGCGATTTCGCATTCAACTTCTACTGGCTGCCACTGCAGGTATTCCTGCTCAAGTACTACACCGACGTACTGGGGCTCGACAGCGGCACAGCCGGCCTGATCACCATGGTCTGTCTGCTCTGGGACGGTCTGGTCGACCCTTACGTGGGTCTGCTGGCAAGCCGCACCCGCTCACGCTTCGGGCGCTATCGGCCGTACATGTTGTTCGGCAGCGTACCGCTTGCGGCGAGCTTCTGTCTGGTGTTCCTTCCGGTCGATTTCGAGGGGCCTGGACTGGTGGCTTATGCACTGGCAACCCAGCTCTTGTTCCGCACCGCCTATGCGGCAGTCAATATTCCGTACGGGGCGATGATGGCCTCGATGACCCGCAATTCGATGGAGCGCAACTGGCTGGCTGGCGTGCGGATGTTGTTCGCCTTTGCCGGCTCGGCGGTAGTGGGGTACCTAACGCCGCGGTTGGTGATGCAGGTCGGCGTCGTACACCCGCAGGCGGCGCACTTCATCGCCGCCGTGATCTTGTCCGGCGTGGCGAGCGTGGTCCTGTTCGCTTGTTTCGCCAGTACTGCCGAACCGAGACGCTTCGAGAACGTCGCGCAGCGCTCGCTACCGTTGCGCGACGTTCTGGGCATGATCCTAAGCAATCGCCCGTTTCTGCAGGTCGCTGGCGGTATCGCGCTGTTCGGCTTCGCGAACACGGTGCACATGGCGAGTGTGGCGTACTACGTGCAGTACGTGTTGGAACAGGACGACAGCGTGACCGGCAGCCTGGTGGGTTTGATTCCCTTCGTGCAGATGCTGGCGATCCTGCCCTGGACCGTGCTCAGTCGCTGGCTTGGCAAGCGGACGGCCTGGATTGCAGGTCTGCTGCTGGCGGCCGTGGCCTTGCTGGCCTTGCTGTTGATAGAACGCCCCGGCGTGCCTGAAGTGTTCGCGCTGGCAGCGCTGGCAGCGCTGGCCTCGCTGGGCTACGCGGCGATTGCGGTGAACTTCTGGTCGATGGTGCCGGACACCGTAGAGTTCGGCGAGTGGCGCTCAGGGATTCGCGCCGAGGGTTTTGTGTTCGGTCTGATGACCTTGATCCAGAAGGCCGCGCTGGGCGCTTCGTCAGCCTTTGTCGGCTTGTACCTGGGCTGGGTCGGCTATGTGCCGAATGTCGCCCAGGCTGAATCGACTCGCGACGGTTTGAAGTATCTGCTGAGCGTTGTGCCTGCGTGCGGCCTGCTGGCGTCCTGCGCTGTCCTGCTTTTCTATCGGCTGAACGCGCAGACGCATGCGCAGCTGGTCCGGGATATCGAAGCGCGGGCGTCGTAGGGGCTGGGCTGATGTGGTTCTCGTCCGTCGCGGAATCCAGACAATCCATGCGATCACCTGCGCCTAGAATCGATCATGGTCGGCGCCTGTTGGCCCAGGAGTGCAAGGCGGCATGAACAGAGCAATCATTGATGATGTCGCGGCCGCGGCCGGGGTCTCCATCAAGACCGTGTCGCGGGTGGTCAACCGTGAACCCCGGGTACGACCCGAAACCCGCGCGCGCGTCGAAGCCGCGATTGCCAGTCTCAACTACCGTCCGCGCATGTCGGCGCGTGGCCTGGCTGGCAATCGAAGCTATATGCTCGGCCTCATCTATGGTCGGCCCGGCGCCCATTACGTGCTCGACATTCAGGAGGGCATCCTCGAGGTGTGCCGCAGCTTGGGCTATGAACTGGTGATCCACCCGGCCGATATCCACGACGTCGCCTTGTCCGGCGAGGTGGAAGAGCTGATTCTCAACAAGCGCATCGATGGCGTACTGCTGTCACCGCCGATATCAGACCACCTCGGCATCATTGATCTTCTTCACGCTGCCGAGATCCCGCTGGTGCGCATCGCGCCGACCGCGCATAAGCAGGCCCACCCCTTCGTTGAGACGAATGATCTTGAGGCGGCGCTGGCGCTCACGCGTTGCCTGATCGAACACGGTCACCGCAGGATCGCATTCATCACCGGGCATCCCGACCACCGCGCGATCGGCCTGCGCTACGAGGGCTACAGGCAGGCCTTGGCAGAAGCCAGCATCGCCGTTCGCGACGACTGGGTCATCGATGGCGACTTGCGTTTCGATTCCGGTGAGCGCGCAGGACGTCAACTACTGGCGCTGGTGGAACCACCGACGGCAGTTTTTGCCGCGAATGACGAGATGGCGGGCGGCGTCATCAAGGCTGCGCATGCGCTGGGGCTGCGGATTCCCGACCAGCTGTCGGTGGTCGGCTTCGACGACGCGCCGATCTCGCGCCAGCTCTGGCCGTCGCTCACCACCATCCGGCAGCCGATCCGCGACATGGCCAGAACCGCCACCCGACTGTTGTTGGGGCAGCTGCGTTCCGAGGATATCTCCGAGCTGCTCAGCCTTCACCCCGCAGAGATCGTCCTCCGTGAGTCGGTGGCCGCGCCTCGGCAGGCGTGAGGTGGGCCGGCGGAGTTTGGCAGGGTCGCGAGCCGGCGACCGGCAGTGGCACGCGCTGTGCATAGCGTGATGCCAGACACGTTCCGGTCACCGCTGCCGATGCCTCGCGTGTCGCTGCCTCGACCCGAACCGCTGGTTTGGAATCGGCGCTTGTCCCGTTGTCCACACCCATCCGGAGCCCACGATGCGCGCCATTTCCCTGCTGAAGCCTGCCCTGATCGCGTTCGCCCTGGCTGCGTCAGCCAGCGCGGTCGCAAACGAGTACGAAGCCGTCGTTCAAGCCCAGCTGGAAGCGATCAAGGGAGTGGCCCAAGGCGAAGGCTTTCGTCGGGCCTTTGACGACCACTACGACCTGCTTGGCAACCAGGCCAATGACGAGTACACCTTCGAGCTGAACTCCGGGCGCGAGTACTTCATCGCCTCGGTCTGCGACCAGGATTGCTCGGACATCGATCTGAAGCTCTATGACGAGAACAACAACGTGATCGCCGAGGATGCCACCGAGGACGACGCGCCGATCGTCAAGGTCACGCCGCGCTGGAGCGGCAAGTTCCGGCTGGAAGTGACCATGTTCAACTGCAGCAGTGCACCCTGCTACTACGGCATCACGGTGATGGGCCGCTGAAAGCGGCCGCGCGGCAACGGCCCTGACCCGTTCCTCGGGCAGGGCCCGAATTCATCGGCCTGAATCTGTCCACGAGCCCCGCGGCGCGTTGGCAACGCGTGCCAGCGCCAACGCATGCTGCTAAGGGATTCGGGATTCGGGATTCGAGTGTCGGGATGAGGCCTAAGCCCACTCGCTCAACTGTTCGCGTGCATACAAAGTGCGGAAGGTTGGGCGCGCCTTCATGCGCTCGGCCAGCGCCCGCAGGTGCGGCCACTCGGTGGCAGGCCGCGGCATGTTCCGCGACCAGCGCATCAGCATGGTCAGATGAAAATCAGCCGCGCTGATCGTGGCACCGAGCAGAAACGGGCCGTGCGCGGCGAGATGGGCTTCGATTCGATCCCAGCAGGCTTCGACGCGCACGCGGGCGCAGGTCTTCGCGGCCTCGGCGGTGGCTTCACCGGCAGCCTCGGCCGGATAGAACCAGTGCCGGAACGCCGGCTGCAGGGTGTTGGCCAGATGCAGCAGCCACTGGTAGTAGTGCCCCCGCTGCACCGTGCCGGGCGCGGGCGCCAGCGCGGCTTCGGGATGAGCATCTGCGAGATGCATGACGATCGCCGCGGCTTCCGTCAGCGGCTCACCGTCGACCAGCAGGGTCGGTACCAGACCGTTGGGATTGATCGCCAGATACTCGGGGCGCTTGTGTTCGCCTGCCGCAAGATCGAGTGCGTGCAGCTGATGCGGTGCGTCGAGTTCAATCAGCAGCCAGTGCACCACCATGCTGGCGGTGCCGGGGGCGTAGTAGAGGGTGTACATGCGCGGATCCAGCCGTGTGGGGGCGTGAGCATAGCTCGGCGGCGCGGCCGCTCTGCGGCCGAACGCCGCGCTTGCACTGCACGGACTTTGCCCGGATCAGCGCTCGACAATCGCAGTCACGCCCATGCCACCCGCGGTGCAGACCGAGATCAGGCCGCGGCCGCTGCCCTTCTCTTCCAGCAGCTTGGCCAGGGTGGCGACAATGCGCGCGCCGGTGGCCGCGAAAGGATGCCCGACGGCCAGCGAACTGCCGACCACATTCAGCTTGGCCGGGTCGATGCTGCCCAGCGCCGCGTCCAGGCCCAGCTTGTCGCGGCAGAAGCTCTCGCTTTCCCAAGCGCGCAAGGTGCACAACACCTGCGCGGCAAAGGCTTCGTGGATCTCGTAGAAGTCAAAATCCTGCAGGCTCAGGCCGTGACGCTTGAGCATCTGCGGTACCGCCCAGGCCGGCGCCTTCAGCAGGCCTTCGCCGTGCACGAAGTCGACTGCGGCGACCTGCGCATCGACCAGCCATGCCTGCACCTTCAAGCCGCGTGAGTCGACCCATTCCTGCGTGCCCAGCAGCACAGCCGAGGCGCCGTCCGTGAGCGGCGTCGAGTTGCCAGCGGTCAGCGTGCCGCGCCCGCTGAGCTTGTCGAACGCCGGCTTCAGCGTCGCCAGCTTCTCGATGGAGGAGTCGGGCCGCAGGATGTTGTCGCGGGTGACGCCGCGGAACGGCACCACCAGATCATCGAAGAAGCCGCGCTCGTAGGCCGCGGCGGCCTTGTGATGCGAGGCGGCCGCCAGCGCGTCCTGATCGGCGCGGGCGATCGCCCATTCCTGTGCCATCAGCTCGCAATGCTGGCCCATGCTCTTGCCGGTCCGCGGCTCGCCCACGCCGGGAAACTCGGGCTTGAGCTCGCGCGGCGAAAAGCCGCGAAACGCGCGCAGGCGGTCGCCGGCCGAGCGCGCCATGTTGGCGTCCAGCAGGCGGCGACGCAGCGGGCGGCTGACATTGATCGGAACGTCCGAGGTGGTGTCGGAACCGCCGCCGACTCCGGACTCGATCTGTCCGAGTGCGATCTTGTTGGCAACGTGGATCAGGGTGTCTAGGCTGGTGCCGCAGGCGCGCTGCAGGGTGATACCCGGCGTCGCCGGCGACAGGCCTGAGGACAGCGTCGCCTCGCGGCCGAGGTTCCAGTCAGAGGAGTGCTTCAGCACCGCGCCCAGTGCGACTTCGCCCAGCTGGGCACCATGCAGGCCGAATCGTTCCACCAGGGCGCCCAAGGTGCGGATCGACATGCCGAGGTTGCCGACGTCCGCATAGGCGGTGTTGTTGCGGCAGAAAGGAATGCGAACGCCGCCGATGATGCCGACGGGGCGGACAGAACGGGGGCTGGTCATGCGTTTCATGCCGTCATCTTGGTCGAGCGCCCGATAATAGCGCAGCGATTCCGAGCGAAAACTTTAGCGGCGCGGCGATTTCGGCCGCCGCCGCACCGACCGTACCGCCCTGCAACCCTGGAACCGGACCCATGAGCATCGACGAAAGCCTCAGTTGTTTTGGCGCACTTGCTCTGGAGGTCAGCCCCCGCGTCGCCGACGCCGACGGTCCGGTGCAGTTCGAGCTGGGCAATGAAACACTGGAACGCGCCGCCGCGGCACCGCTGCTTGAGCCGATCCTGATCGACCTGCAGCGCCTGCTGCCTGGTGCGGACAGCCTTGACCTGGGTCTGGCGATGGCGAGCTTTGATCCGGCCGAACTGTTGCGCCCGGGCTGGCCGGTGTTCACCACCCTGGCCGATCTGCTGATCGGCGCGCCAGGCGAGCGTGCCCAAGCGCGTGTGGTGAGCTTGAGTGCCAGCGAAGGGCGGATGCCAGCGGCTGGCCTGCAGCCAGACCGCAGTCTGCGCGGTGGTCCGCTGCGACTGCTTCCATTCGTGTTGCGCGGCGGCGCCGAGCAGGTCAATGCAGTGGGTCGCCAGATGGAGTCCGAACTGATGGAAAAGGGTATGGCTGCGGCTGCCACCGCGCTGGCGGCTCAGTCCGCCTTCGGACTGCAGCTGGAACATGCGCGCTATCTGAGCTTGCACGACCTGTGCGCGATGACCGCGATGCAGTACGAGCACGCCGGCCTCGCGCCGGTATGGCGTTTGCTGGAGGCGGCATTGTTCGCGCCGGCCAGCGCGGAGTGGGTGGAGGAGGCGGGCGAGCCGCCCGCTCTCTATGCCGGCGGCCAGGTTGGTATCGGTATCCAGTCGCCCGAGCAGCTGCTGCCGGCGGCCGAAGCCGCAGGCATATCGGCCGCGAACATGCACAGACTGCGTCAGTTGCGCGCGAGCCAGTGGCGGGCGGTGCTGGCGGCGCACGGTGTCGCTGCCCAGTGCATCGAGTTGACTGGCGCCGACACCGAAGGCGAGCTGCGGGCTGCGTTGCAGCGGCACTGAGCTGTGTGCAGAGTGCCTGCCGAGAACTCCGGTTCTGGCCGGAGGCTGCTGCCATCCAGCTTTGTTCCACCCAACAGCAAAAAGCCCCGGACAGATTGTCCGGGGCTTTCCCATCAACTGACTCTGTCGCTTACGGCAGGATGACGGTGTCGATCACGTGGATCACGCCATTGCTGCCGACGATGTCCGTCGCAGTGACAGTCGAGCCGTTGATCTTGACGCCGTCGCTTGCATCAACGGTCAGAGTCTTGCCGTTGACCGTCGGTGCGGACGTCAGGCCCACCACATCGGCGGCCATAACCTTACCGGGCACCACGTGGTAGGTGAGGATCGCGACCAACTGATCTTTGTTCTCGGGCTTGAGCAGGTTCTCAACGGTGCCGGCCGGCAGCTTGGCGAAGGCTGCATTGGTCGGCGCAAACACGGTGAACGGACCCGCGCCGCTCAGGGTTTCAGCCAAGCCGGCGGCCTGCACGGCGGCCACCAGGGTGGAGAAATCAGGGTTGGCCGCTGCGATCTCGACCACGGTCTGCTCTTTCTTCGCATCGCTTTGATCAGCGAAGGCGATGGGAGCAATCAGAAGGGCGGCGGCAATCAGCACGAGACGTTTGAACATGGGGAGCTCCAGAGGCAGGGTGGGTTGCACGCGGCGGCTGCGCATCAGCCGGCTCGACGTGGAGCGCAGTCTGCGTGGCCGTCCGTTCAGTGACTGTCGTTTTCCGGTGAGCCTGATCTTGATTGATGCGAAGGCGTCGCCCACACCTGTGGACGACCAATGAGCAAGCGCTCACGGGTCCTTCATGTGCGCGTGCGGGTTTCAAACATGCGGTAGTGGGTTTCCTCCAGCCCAAGGGCGACATAGGTGTTCTGGGCATGAACGTTGTCGCGCTCGACGTACAGACGCAGGCCGCAGACTTCCGGATCGGCGCGTGCCTCGTTGGCGACGCTGCGGTAGAGCGCAGCGAACACGCCCCGTCGCCGCCAGTCCGGCCGGATGTAGACACTCTGTATCCACCACCAGTCGCCGCAGCGCCAATCGCTCCACTCGCGGGTCAGCATCAGGGTGCCGATCACACTGCCATCGGCGACGGCGACCCGGTAGCGTCCGCGCGCTGGATCGGCCAGCAGGGCGGCGACGCCGGCGCGCAGACGTTCGGAGTCGAGCGCCAGGGTCTCGGTTTCGAGCGCCATTGCCGCATTGAACTCGACGATGGCATCCAGATCCTGCGGATCGGCGGGACGAAGGCTGAAGCCGGGCATGAGCGGTACTCCGGAGCGGTTGGCTGAAGCCTGCAGTCTGCCAGCGGCTTGCGCCGACCGAGTAGCGGGCTTGGCCGCCGCAGGCTGCTAGACTGCCGCGCATGTTCAAAGACCATTTCTCAGCCCAGGCCGATCTGTACGCGGCGGCGCGCCCCAACTATCCCCCGGCACTGTTCGACTGGCTGGCATCGCTGCCGGGCGAGCGCGAGCTGGCTTGGGATGTCGGCTGCGGCAACGGTCAATCGGCCCTGCAATTGGCGCAGCGCTTCGAGCGCGTGATCGCGACCGACCCCAGCGCTGCCCAGGTCGCGCTGGCGCAGACCCAGGCCAATGTTGACTACCGGGTCGAGCCGGCCGAGCTGCCCTCACTGCCCGTGGGCAGCGTGGATCTGATCACGGTCGCTCAGGCCTTGCATTGGTTCGATCTGGACGCATTCTTCGCGGCCGCCTATGGCGTGCTGCGCAGCGACGGCGTGATCGCGGTCTGGTGCTACGGCAGCAGTGAGGTCTCGCCCGAGGTCGATCGCGTGTTCCTCAACCTCTACCGCGACATCCTCGGCACCTACTGGCCGGCGGAGCGACGCCACGTGGAGAACGGCTACAAGGATCTGGCGTTTCCATTCACCGCGATCGAGGCGCCCGAGTTCGCGATCGAGCTGGACCTGCGTCTGGCTGACTACCTCGACTACCTGCGCAGCTGGTCGGCCAGCCAGGCCTATCTGCGCAAGACCGGCGAAGACCCGGTGCTGCAGATCGAGGCCGAGATGAGCGCGGCCTGGGGTGATAGCGATCAGGTTCGGCGCGTGCGCTGGCCGATCCATCTGAAGGCCGGTCGGCCGCTGCCTGCGGACTGATCCCGGGCCTGCCCGCCGATGCCTGCCTTCGAGTACAGCGCGCTCGACGCCAGCGGCCGCCGCAGTCGCGGCGTGCTGCAGGCGGACACCGCGCGCGCCGCACGCGCACAGTTGCGCGAGCGGGGCCTGAACCCGCTCAGCGTCGACGAAGCCACCTCCAGCCCTGCCGCAGGCGGCGCCCGCAGTTTGCGTAGCAGCCAGCGCGCCCTGTTGATGCGCCAGCTGGCGACCCTGGTGGCCTCGGGCCTGCCCATCGACGAGTCATTGGCTGCGCTCGCCGAGGGTAGCGAAGGCCGTCTTCGCACCCAAGTGATGGCGCTGCGGGCGAGGGTGCTTGAGGGCAGCGCGCTGGCCGCGGCCATGGCCGAGTATCCGGGTTCGTTTCCTGCGCTGTACCGCGCCTCGGTGGCGGCTGGCGAAGCGGCCGGCAAGCTAGATGGCATCCTGCTGCGTCTGGCGGACTATGCCGAGTCGCGCGATGCACTCGCGAATCGGGTGCTGCTGGCGTTGATCTATCCGTTGCTGCTGTCGACCGTGGCGATCGCGGTCGTCAGCGGCCTGATGGTGTGGGTGGTACCGCAGGTCATCGGTGTGTTCAGCCAGTTCGGTCAGGCGCTGCCGCTGCCGACGCGGATGCTGATGGCGCTGTCGGCTTTGGTGCAGGACTACGGTCTGTGGATGCTGATCGGCGTGGTGGCAGCGGTTATCGCAGCGGCTCTGGCGCTGCGGCAGCCGCATCTGCGCGCACGGCTCGATGCCTTGAGCCTGCGCATCCCGGTCTGGGGCCGGCTCGCGCGCGCGCTGGATACGGCCCGTTTCGCGCGCACGCTGGCCTTGCTGACCGGCGCCGCGGTACCGCTGCTGGATGCGCTCACGATTTCAGGTCAGGTGGTGCAGAACCAGTTGCTGCGCACCTCGTTGGCGCAGGCCGCGCTGCGTGTGCGTGAGGGCCAGGGCCTGGCGCGCGCGTTGGCAGACAGCGGCCAGTTTCCGCCGGTGGCAGTGCGCCTGATTGCCAGCGGCGAGCGCAGTGGTCGGCTCGACGCAATGCTGGGCGAGGCGGCGCAGCATCAGGAGCGTGAGCTCGACACCGCCTTGGGTATTGCAATGGCGGCCCTGGGGCCGGGTGTGATCCTGCTGGTGGGCGGGCTGGTGCTGTTCGTGGTGCTGGCAATACTCTTGCCGATCTTCCAGATCAACAGCCTGATCCGCTGATGGCCACTGCCGCCCGCGCGCCAACACCTGAGTCCGCCCTGCCGCTGCTGCGTTTCGATGCGGTCAGCAAGCTCTACCCGGGCGGACATGAGGCCTTGAGCGGGCTGAGCTTCGATCTGGAGCGCGGCGAGATGGTGTTCGTCACCGGCCATTCCGGCGCCGGCAAGAGCACCTTGCTGCGGCTGATCCATCGGGCCGAGCGCGCCAGCCGTGGCGCGGTCCTGTTCGAGGGGCGCAATCTGGGCCAGCTCAGCGTGCGCGAGGTGCCGTATGCGCGCCGCCGCATTGGCATGGTGTTCCAGGATCACCGCCTGCTGGTGGACCGCAGCCTGTTCGACAACGTCGCCCTGCCGCTGCTGATTGCGGGCGTCGCCCGTGCCGAAATCGAGCGCCGGGTGCGCACTGCGCTGGAGCGGGTGGGCCTGCTGGCGCGCGAACGCAGTCTGCCGCTGGCGCTCTCCGCGGGCGAACAGCAGCGGGTGGGTATCGCTCGCGCGATCGTTGCGCAGCCGCCGCTTCTGCTGGCGGACGAGCCCACCGGCAACCTGGACCCGCAGTTGGCCGAGGACATCATGCGGTTGTTCTCCGAGCTGCCTGCCCAGGGCACGGCGGTACTGGTGGCAAGCCATGATCTGCATCTGGTACGCCGATTGGGCAAGCGCGTGCTGGTGCTCGACCACGGCCGGCTGGCCGATGACTTCCGTCCGCAGGTGCGGGCGTGAGCCGCGGCAACCGCCGACGCCATCCTGTCGCAGCCGCGGTGGCGCGTCCTGCGCCGGGGCGTGGCGGAGTGCGTGCACGTCTGCGCAATTGGCGTGACCTCCATCTATACAGCCTGGTGTCCAGCCTGGGTCGTCTTGCCAAGCGGCCGTTTGCGACCGGGCTTACGGTCGGCGTGATGGCTGTAGCGCTGGTATTGCCGCTGGCGCTGGGCCTGCTCCTGGGCAACCTGCAGCGCCTCTCGGGCGTGGTTGAACAGGCGCGCGAGATCGGCGTATTCCTGAAAATCGAGCTCGATTCCAGCGCAATCGATACCGCGCTGGCCGCCGCGCGCGATTTGCCGTGGGTTGACTCGGTCGGCCTGCGGACACCTGAGCAGGGACTGCAGGAATTCCGCCGCTATGCCGGTTTCGGCGAGGCGCTGGATCTGCTGGAGGACAACCCGATCCCGGCGGTGCTGGAAGTGGTTCCAGTAGCCACGGCGTCGACCGAGGCACTGGTTGCTGCGCTGGAGGCACTCCCGCAGGTCGAACTGGTGCAGCACGACGCTCTGTGGCGCGTGCGCCTGGACGGCTGGCTGGCGTTGGGGCAGCGTTTCACCCTGGTTCTGAGTGCGCTGCTGGTGGTCGGCGCCGTGCTGGTGGTTGGCAATACGGTACGCCTGGATATCCAGGGCCGCGCCGAAGAAATCGCGGTCATTCAATTGTTGGGCGGCACGACCGGATTCGTGCGACGGCCGTTTCTGTATCTCGGTGCCTGGTATGGCCTGCTGGCGGGCGCGCTTGCCCTGGCGGTGTTGCTCGCCCTGCTGGGCGGCCTGAAAACGCCGGTCGATGCGGTCGACGCGAGCTACGACAGCGGTTTCCGCCTGTCCGGATTCAGTATGCTCGACGCCCTGGGGGTGGTGCTGGGCTCGGCGGCACTGGGCTGGCTCGGCGCTTTTCTGGCCGTTGGCCACCACGTGCGGCAGGGGCAACCGGGGAGTGCGGTAGATGATTGATGGAATCGAGTACCTAGCAGCCTGTCGGACTTTGCTTGGCCGGGCTGCAACCTCGCCTGCGCGGGCCATTTTTTTGTCGATCGTTGTCCAAGAGAGCCCGCTATTGGCCTGCGAATCGTCGAAAAACTGTCCTCGCGCAGTCGAGTATTCGCCTCGCCCCCCAAAGCCCGGCAGGCTGCCGGGGCGGATCGTCGGGAGTCGCGCATGAGCGGCGCCAGCATCACCCGTCATATCAGTTCCGAAACGCCGCGAGTGATGGTGGTGGATGGTTCTCGCGTGGTGCGCCGGCTGATCGAGCAGGTGCTGACCAAGGAGCTGCCGGGTGTGACTGTGATTTCCTGCGAGACCGGCGCCGAAGCGCAGGCGGCACTGCAGGGCGGGGTGATCGATCTGGTCACGACTGCGCTGCGTCTGTCCGACATGGACGGCCAGCAACTGGCGCGCTATGTGCGTGAGCATGCGCCGCAGGCCTTTATCCCGATCATCGTCGTCTCTGGCGATGTCAACGAGCGGCTGGTCGGGCGCAGCTTCAGTGATGACGTCACCGACTACTTCGACAAATCCCTGGGCTTCGCTGCCCTTGGCGCCTTCATCCGCGGCTATGTGCGCCCGGAGGATGAGATCGGCGGGGAAGTTCTGTACGTTGAAGACAGCAAGGTGGTCGCGGTCGCCACCCGGCGCATGCTGGAGAAGCACGGCTTGAAGGTGACCCACGTGGTCAGCGTCGAGGACGGCCTCGCCCTGTTGGAGCAGTACGCGGCCGAAGGCCGGGTCCCGGGGCCGGATATCCTGCTGACCGACGTTTACTTGAAAGGCGGCATGACCGGTCACGATCTGCTTGAGCATGTCCGTGGCCGCTTTGCATACGGCAAGGCGCAGCTGCCGATTCTGGTGATGACCGGCGACGACAATCCCGCCAATCAGTCGTCCCTGCTGAAGGCGGGCGCGAATGATCTGGTCGAAAAGCCCATTGAAGAGCGCCTGCTGGTTACCAAGCTGCTGTTTCAGCTGCGGGTTGGCAGGATCATGCGGCAGAAGGTGGGCGTGACGTGAGCCCGGAGCTTGAGCGGGTGCGTCTGCATCCCTCGTGGAAGGCCCGGTTGGCAGAGGCGTTGAGCAGTCCGCAGATGCAGGTGCTGCGCGCGTTTCTGCTGCAGCAGCGCGAGAAGGGCGTGCGCACATATCCACCGGCCAGTCAGATCTTCGCCGCTCTGGACTGCACGCCCTTCGAGGACGTGAAAGTCGTGATCCTTGGACAGGACCCGTACCACGGGCCGGGGCAGGCGCACGGGCTCAGCTTTTCGGTGCCGCCCGGAGTGCCGGTGCCGCCCTCGCTGGCCAATGTTTTCGCAGAGATCAAGCGTGATCTTGGCCATGAACCGCCGGGCCATGGCTGTCTGCAGGCGTGGGCAGAACGTGGCGTGTTGCTGCTGAATGCGGTGCTGACGGTGGAAGCCGGACGTGCAGGCGCTCATCAGGGCAAAGGCTGGGAGGCCTTTACCGACGCGGTCATCCAGAGCTTGAGCAGCGAGCGCGAAGGCCTGGTGTTCATGCTCTGGGGCAGCTACGCGCAGGCCAAGGGCCGGGTCATCGATCGCAATCGCCACGCGATCCTGAAAGCACCGCACCCCTCGCCGCTGTCGGCCTATCGAGGCTTCGTCGGTTGCGGCCATTTCTCGGCCGCCAATCGCTATTTGCAGGGCGGTGGCGGCGCGCCGATCGACTGGTCGCTGCCGCGGTTTGCAGACTCGGCAGGGCGCCCTTGAAATCCATCTGCAGCGTCTCCAACTGGCACTGACGCCTGGTCGCGGTCCCGGAGTTGCATGGCGTGTTCGACCCCAAAGGATGGGGAACGCGGAACTTCACCTGCGGTTTAGCACTCTCAAGGGTAGACTGCTAAAGTTCCGACCATGGAGATGAAAATGACGCACGCTCTGGTGGCCAACAACCTCCCGATCCCTTTCGCGATTGGTTCCCTTGACGCCTACATCGGCACGGTGAACCGCATCCCGGTGCTTACCGTAGAAGAAGAGCAGGAGCTCTCGCGCCGCTTCCTGGCCGAAGAGAGCTTGGAGTCTGCGCGCAAGCTGGTGCTGTCGCACCTGCGGTTCGTGGTGCACGTCGCCCGCGGCTACAACGGCTACGGTCTTCAGCTGTCCGACCTTATCCAGGAAGGCAATATCGGCCTGATGAAGGCGGTCAAGCGTTTCGACCCCGATCAGGGCGTTCGCTTGGTCTCGTTTGCGGTCCATTGGATCCGCGCCGAGATGCACGAGTTCATCCTGCGCAACTGGCGCATCGTCAAGGTTGCGACCACGAAGGCGCAGCGCAAGCTGTTCTTCAACCTGCGCAAGAGCAAGCGCCGCCTCGGTTGGATGAACCATGAAGAAGTGCAGACGATCGCGCGCGACCTGAACGTGCCGGCGTCCGAAGTGCTTGAGATGGAAGCGCGCCTGCAAGGTCAGGACATCGGCTTCGATGCGCCCTCGGACAACGACGACGATGCGCGACCAGCGCCGGTCGCTTATCTGGAGCAGCACGGCGCTGATCCATCGCTGCAGTATGCGGCGGATGACGAAGAAGAGAATCGCCTCGAGATCCTCCGCGAAGGTCTCGCCAGTTTGGACGCGCGCTCACGCGACATTGTCAAGCGTCGCTGGCTGGGTGACGGCAAGATCACCCTGCAGGAGCTGGCTGACGAGTACGGCGTATCCGCTGAGCGGATTCGCCAGGTTGAGGCCGCGGCGATGAAGAAGATGAAGGGCCTGTTCGCAGCGTAAGCTGGGATCTTTGGCGTGTTCAGCGGGCCTCGCCAAGCGGCGGGGCCCGCTTCGTTTGCGGAGGCGGCAATGGAAATCTTCAAGGTGTTCACGCTGGAAGCAGCGCATCGTCTGCCCAAGGTGCCGGCGGGTCACAAGTGCGCGCGCCTGCACGGGCATAGTTTCCGCATCGAGATTCACGTCGAAGGCACGCCCGACCCGGAGACGGGCTGGTTGATGGACTTTGCCGACATCAAGGCAGCCTTCCTGCCGATCTACGACCAGCTCGACCACCACTACCTGAACGACGTCCCCGGGCTCGAGAACCCCACCAGCGAGCGCTTGGCGCAGTGGATCTGGCAGCAGCTGAAGCCGCGTCTGCCCGAACTGTCGCAGGTGGTGGTGCACGAAACCTGCACCTCCGGCTGCCGCTACCGCGGAGAGTAGGCCTGTACGCCGGGGTACGGAGATCATCGCGCGCACCCTCTGTCAATCATTTCAATGAACTGCAGATAAACCGCAGAATCTGGGTCGTCGGTAGAATGTTGCATCGCAACATGAGGTCGGGATAGGATTCTCGGCACCCCAACCGCTCAGCCCAGGAGTGCGCCATGTTCGATCAGATCAATGCCCAGTTCAGCCAATTCACCAAGCAGCTGACCGAGTCCGCGCTGCGCGCGAACGCGATCGCCGTCGAGCACTTCGAGACCCTCGCCGCCCTGCAGGTCAAGGCGCTTGAGGGTCGCGTGAGCGCCGCAACCGCATTTGCCACCGAAGCCGGTGAAGTGCGTGACCTCGAAGCCGCCAAGGCATTCCTGCCGAAGAGCATCAGCTTCGTGAAGGATGCTTCCGAGCACCTGATCGCTGTCGGCCAGGAACTGGTAGCGCAGAACCTCAAGACCTCGGAAGCCCTGGCTGGTCTGGCCAAGGCCAATTACGACGTCGCCAGTGAAGTGGTTGCCCGCCCGGCTGTCAAAGTGGCGACCAAGGCGAAGGCTGCCTGATTTTCTGAATCAAGTGGCGCGCATCGCGCGTCACTTGAGTCTTGCAGGCGGCCTCGCTGCCAGCAGACGCACGTCGCGGACAACCTCCCTCCCTGTCTGCGACGTTTTTTGAAACCGGCAGTCCCACGTGGCTGCCGGTTTTTTTGTGTCCGGGCGGTAGCGTCGAGATGGGCATGTGATTCTGCTCCCGAGCCGCTATCTGGCCGGATCTGCCACCGTGCGATCGGCGTTTTCTAGGGCGCCCCGCTGCGTGGGCGCAGCCGGTGCAGCAGGCCGCGCATACGACCGACGCGGGTGCCCAGCTTGATTCGCGTGCTGCGGAATTTCAGGCCGACTCGGCTGACCCGGTCATCCAGCAGATCGCGCACCACCAGCCGTGCCTCGCCGATCTCCAGTACATCGCCGATCTGCGGCTGATCGTCGTAGCGTTCGGCGAACAGCTCGGCGGCGCTGCGCGTCTGCAGTCGCAGGCTGAGCTTCAAGCCATAGAAGTCGGCCAGCGGCCCCAGCGGCACATCGCCCGGCAGCGTGAACTCGCCGAACAGCTCGCGTTCCGCCTCGCGGGCTTCGCTGGCTTCGGCAAACAGCCAGTCCAGACGAATGACCCGGCCGGGCGGCGCCAGGTAGTAGGCGTAGTCTTCAGCCTGCAGTCGGCCCGCATCGTCCGGCGTGATCACCACGCCCTCGCGCACCACCAGCACCGGGCGAGCCCAGCCGGGAAGCCCGCCGCGGCCCTTGATCATGGCGCAGTCGGGGGCAACCCGATAGCCAACCATTTCGTGCTCCAACTGGCCCGGCAGGTCGAGTTCGACTCGCCGCGAAGGCGCGTCGCGGCGCGGCACCGCGACCTTCAGCTGGAAGGCGGCCCAGCTCAGAGTCCAGCCCTGGATCAGCAATGACGACAGCACCACCACGAAACCGACGTTGAAGTACAGCTGGGCGTCCGGTAGGCCGACCAGCATCGGCACCGAGGCCAGGAAGATGCCGACCGCGCCGCGCAAGCCGACCCAGGACACGAACACCACCTCGCGCCGGGGGAAGCCGAATAGCAGCAGGCTCAAGCCCACTGCGACGGGTCGAGCGACGAACATCAGGAACGCGGCAATGCCAAGTGCGGGCAGGGCCGCATCCAGCAGTCGCGAGGGCGTAACCAGCAGGCCGAGCACGAGGAACATCAGCATCTGCGCCAGCCAGGTCGCGGCGTCCTGCACGCTGAGCACATTTGCGAAGGCACGCACCGGTCGATTGCCTACCACCAGGCCGGCGATGTAGACAGCCAAGAACCCGCTGCCTCCAGTCAGGTTGGTCAAAGGCACCAGGGCGATCGCCGCACTTACCGCCAGCAGCGGGTGCAAGCCGGCTGGCAGATCGAGCCGGTTCAGCGCGCGCGCAAGCAGAAGGCCACCAAGCACGCCAGCCAAAGCACCGAATCCAACCTGTTGAAGCAGGTCGATCATCAGACTGCGAGGGTCGATCGCGCTTGGCACCATGGCCAACCCAACCAGCAGCAGCGTCAGAAAGATCGCCATCGGGTCATTGCTGCCGGACTCGATCTCCAGGGTGGCGCCGACCCGACGCTGCAGATGCAGCCCGTTCGAACGCAGCAGGAAAAACACCGCAGCGGCGTCGGTACTGGCCACGATGGCGCCGATCAGCAGCGCTGGAATCCATTCGAGCCCGAGGATGTAGCGAGCCGCCAGGCCAGTGAGGGCTGCCGTTATCAGGACACCCGCGGTGGCCAGGGTGGCCGCGGGCGCCAGCGCGCCGCGCACTTGCGAAAGCCGAGTGCGCAGTCCGCCGTCGAACAGGATGATCGCCAGCGCAACCGAGCCCAGCGCGTAGGTGAACTTGTAGTTGTTGAAGGCTATGCCGCCGGGCCCCTCTTCGCCGGCCAGCATGCCGATGATCAGGAAGATCAGCAGCAATGGCGCACCGAAGCGCGTTGCGATCAGGCTGGACAGGATGCCCGCCAGCAAAAGGAAGCCCAGGGCCAGCATCCAGAGATCATTGGCCAGCAGGCTTTCCATAGCTCCATCCCGAGGTCGCGACGTTCAGACTCGCGGTCGGACCAAGCCGAAGTCAACAGCAAATTTGGCATCGACCACACTCCGCCGAACGGTGCTTTATTGCAGGGCTGCAGCAAGCCCGCTACTTTTGAAGCGTTGAAGTTGCGCCAACGGATCTGCGGGGACACGCAGAGCGGCTGTGCGTGAACTGGCCGGGGGGCAGAATCAGGGGAATGAAGGCGGACATGAAGCATATGCATTGGAACGGATTGGGGCTGCTGGCCGCCTTGATCCTGGCTGCCGCTCCGGCGCGTGCGGCCGAGCTGATCGTTGAAATCACCGGGCTGAACACCGGCGAGGGAAAAGTCGTGATGGAGCTGTTCGGCAGCCGCGCAGGGTTTCCACGCCAATCCAGCTACCGGCTTGAGGCGGATATAGTTGAAGGTACAGCCCGCGCCGAGTTCAAGGATCTTGGCCCGAGCGACTACGTCGTGCATGCCTGGCATGACATCAACGGCGATGGCGAGCTGGACCGTGGCTTCGGTGCCGAGCCCTTCGGTTTTTCCAACGGCCTGCGCGATCGCCGTCCGAGTTGGGAAGAGGCGAGGGTCAGTCTCGGCATCGATCCGCTGGTGGTGCGGATCGACCTGGCCGGCGATTGAGCCACTGGGCGCGAGCTCAGCCGCGCCGGTCCATGCGGCGGTAGCCAATTGCTTCAGCGATATGCGCGCTGCCAATCGCCTGCCCACCCGCAAGGTCGGCGATGGTCCGTGCCACGCGCAGGATGCGCTGGCTCGCGCGGGCCGACAGCTGCAGCCGTTCGACCGCACGTTCCAGCAGCAATTGATCCGGCATCGCCAGCCGGCAATGGGCGTTCAGCTCGGTCTGACCCAACGCTGAGTTGAGCCGCCCAGCGCGTTGCAGCTGGCGCTCGCGCGCGGCCTGCACGCGAGCGCGCACGCATGCGCTGGATTCGCCGGGCGCTGCATCGGGGCGCAGTTCGATCGCTTGTACCCGCGGGACTTCAATCTGCAGGTCGATGCGATCCAGTAGCGGGCCCGAGATCCGGCTGCGGTAACGACCGACCTGCTCGGCGCTGCAATGACAGCGGCCGGATGGATCGCCGGCCCAGCCGCAGGGGCAGGGGTTCATCGCGGCAACCAGCTGAAAGCGCGCCGGAAATTCGGCTTGGCGCGCGGCGCGCGATATGGTGATGTGACCAGACTCCAGCGGCTCGCGCAGCACCTCCAGCACGCGCCGATCCCACTCAGGCAGCTCATCGAGAAACAGCACACCGTGATGGGCGAGGCTGATTTCGCCAGGTCGCGGATGTGAGCCACCACCCACCAGAGCGACGCCGCTGGCGGTGTGGTGCGGCTGACGGTACGGCGGCACGCGCCAGCGGGTGGGGTCGATACGGGTTTGTCCGACCGAGGCGACTGCTGCGACTTCCAGCGCTGCGGCTTCGTCGAGCGGCGGCAGGATGCCCGGCAGGCGCTGCGCCAGCATCGACTTGCCACTGCCGGGCGGGCCGCACATCAGCAGGTTGTGGCCGCCCGCGGCGGCGATCTCCAGAGCCCGTCGGGCCAGGGGCTGACCGCGCACATCGGACAGATCCGGGCCCTCGAACACGATGATATTCTCGGTCGGCAGCAGCGCACGTTCCAGCGTCGACTGCCCGCGCAGAAACGCGCACACCTCCAGCAGGCTGGTCGCGGTGAGGGCGCTGCCGTCGGAGACCAGCGCGGCTTCGTGACCATTGTCGTGCGGCAGAATCATCGAGCGGCCGGCGCGCCCCGCCGCCAGCACCGCGGGCAAGGCACCATCGACTCCCCGCAGCGCGCCAGTCAATGCCAGCTCGCCTAGGAACTCGTGCGTCTCCAATGCCTTGGCCGGCAGCTGACCGGAGGCGGCGAGAATGCCGAGCGCGATCGGCAGGTCAAATCTGCCGCCGTCCTTGGGCAGGTCGGCGGGTGCGAGGTTGATCGTGATGCGCCGCTGCGGCAACTCGAACTGACCGCAGATCAAGGCAGCGCGTACGCGGTCGCGGCTTTCCTTCACGGCAGTCTCGGGCAGGCCAACGATCGACATGCCCGGCAGACCACCCGACAAATGGACCTCGACCTGCACCGGCGGCGCGCTCACGCCGTACTGCGCGCGGCTGTGAACCACGGCCAGTGCCATCTGCGTAGGGGTCCTGAGGAATCAATTGCGAGCGTGCGGCGGCGATTGGCTCGCCTGCGCGTCGATACGCGCTTCCAGATCGCCCAGCACGCGTTCGAGCAGGGCCAGCTTCTCGCGGGTGCGCAGCAGCACCGCGCGCTGCACGTCGAACTCTTCGCGGGTGACCAGATCAAGCTTGCTGAAACCCGAGTGCAGCACGGCGCGGAAATTCTTCTCGACGTCGGTGCGGGCGTCTTCCAGCCCCGGGGGCAGCAGTTCGCTGAGGCGGTGAGCAAGATCATCGAGAGCTTTCAGGCGGATCATCGTGCGTCCTTGATGTGCGGGTGTCGGGCCAGTCTAGGCGCCGGCCAGCGACTCGGAACTAGGCGAATTGCCCGTCTAGGGGTAAGAGATTTCTTACCCCTGATTCGTCCAATGGATTGTCTCAGCTGCCGCGTGCGCGCCAACCCCCTGTTCAGGGCGTCCAGCGGGCGGGTCGGCCAACTAGCTTGCCGGCACCACGGCCATGCCGCGCCGGCGCTGCTGCCGCCAGCCTTCGGCCGCGTACACCACCAGCGCCAGCCAGATCAGGCCAAAGCCGATCGCCTGGACTGAGCTGAAGGCTTCTCCGAACACGAAGATCCCGAGCAGGAACTGCATGCTCGGGCCGATGTACTGGAGGATGCCGAGCATCGAGTACGGAATGCGGCGGGCGCCGAAGGCGAACGCGATCAGCGGTACGGCCGTGAGCGCGCCGCCGGTAATCAGCAGTGCATCGGTGCCCCAGTGGCCGTGGAAGATCGCACCACCGCCGGCTTGCTCGGCCCACCACAGCCAAGCCAGCGCCGGCAGGAAAAGCAGCACGCTCTCCACGCCGAGACCGGGGATCGACTCCACGGCGACCTGTTTGCGGATCAAGCCGTACAGCGCGAACGAACCGGCCAAGCCGAGCGCGATCCACGGCGGGCGATCCTGCTGCAGGCTGAGCCACAGCACCCCGGCCGCTGCGAGCGCCACCGCCAGCCACTGCGCGCGCCGCAGACGCTCGCCGAGCACCGCGACGCCGATCAATACGTTCACGAGTGGGTTGATGAAATAGCCGAGGCTGGATTCCAGCACGTGGCCGCTGTTCACCGCCCAGATGTAGAGCAGCCAGTTGACGCTGATCAGCAGGCTGCTGAGGCTCAGCATCCATGCGGCGCGCGGCTGGCGCAGTGCGCGGCTGAGCCAGCCCAGGCCTTGATCCCAGCACAGCCAGGCGACTACGAACACGGTGCACCAGACGATGCGGTGGGCGACGATCTCGAACGCCGGAACGTGCTTCAGCAGCGCCCAGTACAGTGGGAACACGCCCCAGATCACGAATGCGGCGATCGCGGCCGCAAGGCCTTTGCGATCGATGGGGGCAGGCTGGGTGGTCAAGGGTGGCTCGCGAGCAGGCGGCGTGCGCGGAATCAGTCGCCGCAGGCGGAGACGGGCACGTCAGGAGGGGCGTGAAGTATGGCGGCGCTTGTGTGAATGGCCGTTCAGTCGCGACAGTCGGAAATGGACCGGCGGGCCGCATTGGGCGACCGTGCCTGCAGGGACCTCGCGCTCGACGTCTGCGCAGCAGTCTGATCCGGTCCGCACCCTTGCCCGTGCCTCAGCCCCCGCGCAGCGCCGCTGTGACAGGCAGCCGCGCTGCACGCAGGGCCGGCGCCAATCCCCCTAGGAAGCCGATCAGCAGCGCGATCACCAGGCCGGTCAAGACCAGCCCAGGCGTGACCGCGAACTGGAACGCGACCTGGGTGAAGCCGCCGCCGAGCGTGCTGACTGCGTAGCCGTTGAAGGCGAGGTAAGCGACTGCCGCACCGAGCAGGCCGCCGAGCAGGGACAGCAGCAGGGCTTCAGCCATCACCGAGGTGACCACTGGCAGCGCGCCGAAGCCGAGCGCGCGCAGGGTGCCGATTTCCTGGGTGCGGGCCGACACCGCCGAGTACATCGTGTTGAGCGCCCCGAACACCGCGCCGATGCCCATGATGAAGGCGACGAAGCCGGCCAGTCCGCCGATCGTCGCGGTCAGGTTGCCGCTCTGGCCGGCGAAGTAGGCGTCCTGCAGGCGCACGTCGACGTCAAGCTGAGGATCGGTAGTCAGGCGCTTCTCCATCGCCTCCAGACCGTCGACGCTGCGCAGCCGCGCCAGTACCGTCGACACACCGGTGCGGGCAAACGCGCTTTGCGCGGTTTCGCGGTCGGTCCACAGCTCGCTGTCGTAGGCGCCGCCGCTTTCGAAATGCCCAACGATCGTCCAGTCCGAGCCGCGAAAGCGCAGCACGCGTCCAACCTCAAGGCCTTGAAACTGACGCGCGGCGCCGGCGCCCACCATGAGCTCCTGGACGCCCAGGCGGAAGCGTCGCCCTTCCAGCAGTTTGTACTTCGGCCGCAGCTCGAAGCCGACCGGCTCCAGCCCGCGCAGGCTGACGTTGGCGCCGCTGTCCTGGCCTGGGCGCGGCACCTCGGTAATCGCCACCAGTTCGCCGGAGGCCAGCGGCAGGCCGTCGGCGCCGCGGGCGATGGCCGGGTCCTGCTTGATCAGGGTCATGCCGGCAATGCTGATGCCGCTGGAAATCTCGCCTTGGCTGCCGCCGCGGCTGATCACGACCTGATCCGGCTCGCCGGTGCTGCCGAGGGTCTGGCCCAGGCCGGCCGACATCGACAGCAGGGCGACCAGCACGCCGACCACGCCGGCAATACCGATCACGATCACCAGTGAAGCGGCCAGGCGATCCGGAATCGAGCGCAGGTTCATCAAGGTGACCTCGCGGACTTGCGTCATCCGGCTCATGCGCGCACCTCCTCATTGCGGCCGCTGAATGCGCCGACCAGCCGGCGCAGCACGCGCTCCAACGCGGATTCGTCGGTGCGTCCTGCGAGCGCGTCGACGATCTTCAGGCGGCGCGCGGTCAGCGCTGGCGGCAGGCCGACCGCCAAGGTCAGCACCACCACACTGGCCGCCGCGATCAGCCACACCCGCAGGTCGGCGCGCACCGGGAACTCCGGCGGAACGATGCCGGTGGCCGCGCTCGCCAGCAGCATCCCGAGCAGGGCGCCGAGCAGGCAGAGCATCAGCGCTTCTGCCAGCACCAGCAGCATCACCTGGCGATCGGTGAAGCCCAGGCACTTCAGCACCGCCAGCTCGGGAATCCGCTCGCGAACCGCTTGGCTCATCGCGACGCCGGTCAGGAACAGGATCGAGAAGAACACCGCGCCGGTGATCAGGTTGACGATCAGGCCGATGTCGCCCAGCTGGCGGATGAAGCCGAGCTGGAACTCGGATTCCTTCTGGGTTTTGGTTTCGTCCGAAGAGTTCTCGAACTTGGCATCGATCACGCTGGCGATGCGGTCGGACTGCTCGGGGTCGGCGATCCGCACCACGAAGATCCCGGCCAGGCCCTTGCCGTTGGCACGCGCCTCGTCGAACTGGCCGTAGTTCAGGTACATCAGGTTGGCGCGCTCGGACCAGTCCTCGTTGACGCCATCGAAGATGCCGACTACGCGCCACTCCCAGCTGTTGCCGCCGGTGGTCTTCTGCCAGATGAAGCTGTTCAGCGGCACGATGTCGCCGACCTTCCAGCCGTACTGGTTGGCCAGATTGCGACCGACGATCGTGCCGTCCTGGGTGCTGATGAAGCGGCGCCAGCTGTCTTCGTCCATCACCCATTCGGGATAGGTGTCGCGCAGCCGCTGCGGATTGACCGCGAACTGCGGAAAGAAGCCGCGCCCGTCCTGGTACTGGCCGCCGAAGAACTGCGAGTGATTGACCGCGGAAACGCCCGGCACGGCCTCGATCTGCGGCAGAAAGCGCATCGGCAGGGCGGTTGTGAAACTGACGCTGGCCTGGGTGATCAGGCGGCTGGCGCCGAGAAAATCGGCCGCACCGGAAAACAGTGAGTTCACCGACTGCAGCAGGCCGAGCAGGCTGAACGCCGCGATCAGCGAGGCCAGGGTCAGGAAGGTCCGCAGCTTCTTGCGGAACAGGCCGGCGAAGATCAAACCGAGGTACTTCACGGTGGCGGCATTCCTCGGTGGTGAATTCAGGGAGCGGTGGTGGGGTGGTCCGGTGCTTCGTTCAGGCGGCCTGCGGCCAGTTCATCCCGGCCGCGCGGGCCTCGAACCATTCGCAGCTCAGCGCATATTGCAGCTCGGCCGTCGTCGCTGTGTTGACGCGGTTACGAAACACTTCTCCATCCGGCGCCTCCTTCGCGTACCAGCCCAGATGTTTGCGCGCGATGCGCAGGCCCTGGGCCTCGCCGTAGAACGCGTACAGCGCCTGCAGATGGCCGAGCAGAATATCGCGCACCTCGGTCAGCGGCGGCGCGGGCAGCGCCTCGCCATGCTGCAGAAAATGCGCGACTTCGCGAAAGATCCACGGTCGCCCCTGCGCCGCGCGGCCGAGCATCACCGCATCGGCGCCGGTCAGCCGCAGCACCTCGGCGGCCTTCTGGGGCGTGTCGATATCGCCATTGGCCAGCACCGGAATCCGCAGCCGCGACTTGATCTCGGCGATGGTCGCGTACTCGGCCTCGCCCTGGTAAAGATCCTCGCGAGTGCGGCCATGCACGGCCAGCGCCCGGATGCCCGCGGCCTCGGCGATTCGGGCGATCTCAAGGCCGTTGCGGTGGGCGCGGGCCCAGCCGGTGCGGATCTTCAGGGTCACCGGTACTTCGACCGCGCGCACCACGGCGTCGAGGATGCGCCCGACCAAGGCTTCGTCGCGCATCAGTGCCGAGCCGGCCCAGGCGCTGCACACCTTCTTCGCCGGGCAGCCCATGTTGATGTCGATGATCTGCGCGCCCTGATCGACGTTGTGGCGCGCCGCATTGGCGAGCTGTTCGGGCTCGGTGCCGGCGATCTGCACCGAGATCGGCTCCGGCTCACCGGCGTGGTCCATCCGCTGCTGTGACTTGCGGGTGTTCCACAGTTTGGGATCCGAATGGGTCATTTCGGACACCGCCAAGCCGGCGCCCAGCCGTTTGCAAAGCATCCGGAACGCTTTGTCGGTGACGCCGGCCATCGGGGCGAGCACCACGGGCGGGTCGATGCGGTAGGGGCCGATCTGCATGGGCGCGAGTGTAAACGCAGGCTGCGTTCGAGTCCGTCGCTGCGACCGCGCCGGAGACGTCAACAGGCGGCTGTGCCGCCGCGCGACTCCGGCCGACACGCAGGGGCAACGCCGCCGCGATGCTAGAGTTGCGCCCCGCGCCGCAGACCGCGGCGGCCCCCTTCCAGTGCAGATCCCCATGAGCCACGACGCTTCCGCCCGCCCGGGCCTCGGTACGCTTGCAATCCATGCCGGCCAGTCGCCGGACCCGACCACCGGCGCGGTGATGACGCCGATCTACGCCACCTCGACCTATGTCCAGCGCAGCCCCGGCGACCATCAGGGCTTCGAGTATTCGCGCAGCCACAACCCGACTCGGTTCGCCTACGAGGCCTGCGTCGCCGCACTCGAGAACGGCCGCCGCGGCTATGCCTTCGCCTCGGGCCTCGCCGCGACCTCGACCGCGCTGGAAGTGCTTGATTCCGGCAGCCATGTGCTGTGCATGGATGATGTCTACGGCGGCACCTACCGATTGTTCGAGCGGGTGCGCCGGCGTTCGGCGGGTCTCGATTTCAGCTTCGTCGACTTGAACGATATCGACGCCGTGGCCGCGGCGGTGCGCCCGAACACCAAGTTGATCTGGTGCGAAACCCCAACCAACCCGATGCTGAAGCTGGTCGATATCGCGCGGCTGGCGGAGTTCGCCCGCGCCCGAGGCATCCTGCTTGCGGTGGACAACACCTTCTGCAGCCCGATCCTGCAGCGGCCGCTGGAGCTGGGCGCGGATCTGGTGATGCACTCGGCCACCAAGTATCTGAACGGCCACAGCGACATCGTCGGCGGCATGCTGGTGGTCGGGGCCAACGCGGAGCTTGAGGAGAAGCTCACCTTCCTGCAGAACGCCATCGGCAGCGTGCAGGGGCCGTTCGACAGCTTCCTCGCCATGCGCGGCCTGAAGACCCTGCACCTGCGCATGCGCGCCCACTGCGAGAACGCCCTGGCGCTGGCGCAGTGGCTGCAGAACCATCCCAAGGTCAGCAAGGTGATCTATCCGGGTCTCGAGTCGCACCCCCAGCACGCGCTGGCGAAGACCCAGATGCACGGCTTCGGCGGCATGCTCAGCGTGGTGCTGAACACCGACCTCGCCGGCACCCGGCGGATGATGGAGCGCTGCAAGTTGTTTGCTCTGGCCGAATCCCTGGGCGGCGTCGAGAGCCTGATCAACCATCCGGCGATCATGACCCACGCATCCGTCCCGCCCGAGAACCGGGCCCGCCTGGGCATCGACGACAACCTGGTGCGGCTGAGCGTCGGCGTCGAAGACCTGGCCGATCTGCGTGCCGAGCTGGAGGCCGCGCTGGCCGCGATCTGACGGGCGGCGATCTGATCGGGCTTTGCCTGCACCTCCGAGCTGATCCGGTTCGGAGGTGCTGGACATCAAGGTGCCGGTTCGGGCTCCCGCAGGCGCAGCACTGAACCCACTGCGGGCACCTGCAATGCGGCGGTGTCGGCCGTCAACACCGCGCTGGGTGCCTCCAGACCGGACTGCACCGACCAATAGCGCACGAAGCCATCACCGCGGCTGGAGAAACGCAGGGTGTGTACGCTGCCCAGCCACAGCGGTGTGTCGCCCGGCACCAGCGCATAGGGGGCAGGCCACAGCCGCAGCACCACCCGCTCAGCGGGATCGGCACCAGCCTTGCCGAGCAGCAGATGCTCGGCGTGGCCGCGGTGGGTGGCGGGCATGATTGGCAGGGTTTCCGCGCTGGCGTTCTCGTCCAGCATGCGCAGCAGCCCGCGCCAGTCGCCGGGTTCGATCACCTGCCAGCCCTGCGCCTGCAGCTGCGCTGACAGCGCCGCCGGATCGCCTGCGAACTGCACGTTCAACGGCCAGGCATCGCGGTCACGCAGTTCATTGCGCCGCTGCGGCAGGTCCAGTGTGGGGTCGCCGCTGAGCCAACGCTGGGCGTCGATCGCGCTGCGCTGCAGCGGTGGGTCGAATGTCTCGACCGTTTGTGCTGCGCGATGCACGGCCAAGCTTGCCGTCATCAGCGCCAAGCTGCCGAAGAACAGCCAGGCGACCGGCTTGACCCAGAACGCACGCGCGGTGCGGCGCCGATAGGCGATGCCGAGTGCGGTGGTCCACAGCAGGCCGAGGAATCCGCCGGCAAGCACGTCGGACAGCCAGTGCGCGCCGAGGTAGAGGCGTGAGAAGCCCAGCAGCCCGACCAGCAGCGCACCGACCACATAGGGCCAGACGCGATTGCGGCCCGGCAGCTCGCGTGCGATCAGCACCGCGAAAAAGCCGTAGACAGTGGTCGCCAGGGTCACTTCCATCGCCGGGAAGCTGTAGCCGGCCACCGCAGTGGCGGCGGGTGGCTTGGGCAGGTCGATCAGCCAGCCGAGCGCGAAGCTGATCACGGCGCCCACCGCAGGCGCGAGCAGCCAGTGCCAGGCCGCGATCCGCTGCCGGCGCCAGCTCAGCCAAGCGAACACCAGGGTCACCGGCAGCAATAGCAGCAGTGGATCGCCGAGGCTGGCCAGCACGCCCATCAGCGGATCGGCCAGCGGATGTCGCAGCCCGAACATCGCGGCGTTGAAGCCGAGGTCCAGCCGCGAGGGCGCCGAACCACCGCCCACCGAAGCCAGAATCAAAAAGAAGCCCCAGCCGCCCAGGATCAGCGCCAGCGACAGCACCAGCAGTGCCGGCGATTCACGCCCGCGCGGGTCGATCAATGCCTCCGAATAGCGGCCCATCACCGGATGCCGGTGCGACCACGCCAGCCAGCGGCCGAGCAGGCCTTCCGCGCGTGGGCCGAGCCAGCGCCACAGATAGAACACGATCGCCCAGATCGCCGCGATCAGCAGCAACAGCAGGCCGATCACGATCGCCAGCCGCCCCGCCACCGCTGCCACCAGATCCAGCGAGGCGCCAAACACCCAGCCGGGCGCCAGGAAGGCCAGCGCCCAAAGCACGGCAGCAAGCCCGGTCGCGAAGCAGTAGCGCAGCGCAGGCATCTGCAGCATGCCGGCGATGGCCGGAATGAAGGGCCGGATCGCGCCCACAAAGCGGCCGATCAACAGGCTCTTGATACCGTGGCGACGGAATGACACATCGCCACGCTGCAGCCACTCGGGATGCTGGGCGAACGGCCAGCGCAGCTTGAGCGAGTCGCCGTAGCGGCGCCCGGCCAGGTAGCTGACGCCGTCGCCGCAGAACGCGCCGGCGGCAGCGCAGGCCACCGCATAGGCGCCGTCGATGTGGCCCAGTCCGATCAGGGTGCCGACCGCAAACAGGATCGGCGCTGCCGGCACCGCGACGCCGATGATCAACAGGGCATCGCAGAAGGCGACCAGAAAAATCACCGCGCCCGCCGCCACCGGGTGGCGGGCGATCCATTCCAGCAGTGCGTCCCAGCGGATCCAATCCATGTGCGGATTGTAGTGTGGTGCTTCGCGATCCGCGGACATTCTCCGCGAGTCGATGTGCGGGGCCGGCAAGGCACGACGACGAGGCATGACAGCGCGATGGCGAGGACGAGCAACGCCGCCAGACCCGCAAAGACGCCGCTGATACGTTCGCCGGATTGCGAAGCGTCACGCTCGGCGTCGGCGCGTGCCAATGCTCGCTGGTGCGGGAGAACGCCCTGTCTGCTGCTCCAGCAGTGCGTGGCGCAACCGTCCCGTATCGACGCACTGATCGCCGTGAGCATGCGCGCTTGCGCCGATTTCGGACGCTGCGGTGTCTTGTCAGCGTGGTGCGGGCGCCGGCACACGCATCAGTTCGATCTCGACTTTGAGCAGGCGGCCAAAAATCAGATCGAGGCGCTCGCCCGGCCGGGCAGCCAGAGATTCCGGGCGCGCGCCGAAGTTCGACATCAGTGCCTCGGGCGCGCTTCCATCACTCGTCGACGAGAGGATCTGACCGCCGTGTTCCGGGCTGTAGTAGAGCAGGCGATCCTGCTGCAGGGTCCACGGTGATCCCGCCACCACCGAGCGGTCGACGCCGGCTGTCGCCTGCAGCAGCGGACGCAGTTGGACGCCGGGCTCGCCGCCCAGCTGGAACGCCAGCTGGCTTGAGCTGGCCTCGAATGCACTCACGCCTGTGCTTCCCTCAACGTCTTCCTCGTGCGCGCCGTGGCGCACCCTCAGGCTGCGCTGTTCGTTCCGGCGCACAGCGAAGATGTAGGTGTCGTCGGCCAGCTGCTGGACCTCTTCGGCCTCCTGCAGGCCTGTCGGCAGCGGCAGCAGGCGGGCGCTGTCCGGATCGACGCGGACCGCATCGATGCCGTGCTCGTCGTAGCGGGTCAGCCACAGCGAGCGGCCGTCCGCACTCCAGCGTGGCCGGGTCCATGCGCGGGCCGCGGGCAGTGGCAGGGCGATGTCGGCGCCGGTCTCCAGATCCAGCAGCCAGATGCCGCCGTAGCCGCTGCGATTGCTGACGTAGGCCAGCCTGCGTCCGTCCGGCGCCAGCGCGGGCTGGCCGTCAAAGCGCAGCGAGTGGGTCAGGCGCACAGCGTTGGCGTTGCCCGTGCGCCGCCACAGCGGGGTCTCGTAGCGCCGCTGTTCGAACACCCATTCGCCGCGCACGCTGATGTCGAGACTGCTCGCCCCGCGCGCACCGAGCAGGCGGCTGGCGCCGCTGCGAAGGTCCACCGCCAGCAGCGCCGGGCTGCCGAAGGCATTGCTGGCAACGATCAGGTCGGCGGAGTGGGGATCGAACGCCAGCCCGGAAATGCCGTCGTCATTGCGGCTGAGTTTGCGCTCGACGCCCTGTTCAAGCAGCCAGACGGCGCGCTGCCCCGGGTGCCCGCGCAGAAACGCGATGCGGCCGTCGGCCGCCCGGCGCGGGTGGCTGTCGCTGCAGTTCGCGCAGCCAGGGCGGGTCAGCGATTGCGCATCCGCGCGGTCGGTCCAGCGGCGCTGCAGCGCGCCATCCGGGCCGGTCAGCAGTACGCTGCCGCCGGGTTCGGCTTCGAGGCCGAGGCTGGCGTCGTGACAGCTGCCGAGCGCGCGCTCCGGGCCATTCGGCAGAACATACTCGCGCAGATCGCAGCCGGTGTCGGTGCGCGCGAGGTAGTACACCGAACGCCCGTCGACCGCGAACACCGCACTGCGCGGCGCGCTGCTGGTCAGCGGCAGGGTTTGTAGCGGCCGGCCGCTGGCATCCGAGATGCGCAGGGTGGAGGTGCTGCCATCGGCGCTGTGGTCCAGCCACAGCACCTGCGTGCCGTCGCTGGAGAATCGTGGTTGGCCGATCCTGCCGCCGGTGCTGATGAAGCTCTCCGCCTGCGCCAGGCGCTGGGCGGTCGTGCCCACGACGCGCTGTGGCAGCAGCAGCCATGCCGCTGCAAGCAGCGTGATCAGCATCAGCAGGCCGCCGACTGTTGGCCGAATTTGCCATCGCCGCGGGTTCGTGCCGCCGGCCTCGGCGACCCGGCTCGGTGCTGGGGGAACGGCTTCGGGGCGGGCGGTGGACTCTGCCTTGAACTCCGAAGTTGCTGCTGTGGGCCGCTCGTCGGCCGCGTCGGCAGGTGAGGGCCGCGAACGGGCTCCGCGTCGCACCGGCACCAGCAGGCGGTATCCGGTCTTGTGCAGGGTTTCTATATAGGCCGGCTGACGTGCATCGTCCTCCAGCAGACGCCGCAGCTGCGCGACCGCGCGCGACAACACCTCATCGGCCACGGCGCGACGCTGCCAAACGCGCTCGATCAGCGCCTCGCGGCTCCAGCTTTCACCCTCGCGCTCGGCCAGCGCCTGCAGCAGTTCAACCTGCTGCCGGGTCAGCCGCTTTTCCATATCGCCGCGGCGCAGCCGATGCAGGCTGGCGTCCAATTCCCAGTCACCGATCCACAGCACGGCCTTGCCGTCATCGGCGTCGTCTGGCGCCCGGCCGAGCGCTGGCGCAGCGGATGCAGGCGGGATCCGTTGTGGATCATCAGGGGGCGTACGCATCCCGCGCACGGTAGCAGCTGCGGGGCGATCAACAAGCCCGCACCCGCATGCGTCTCCCGACGGCTGCTCAGGGAGGAAAAAAGGAGAAGTAAGCGGGAGCGAAATCAGGCGGTTAGCGCGCGGCATCCGCAGGCTTGCCGCTCCCAATCCACGGAGTGCAGGCGATGAAACCGAACCACACAGCGGCGCTGTTCCTCTTGGCGCTGTGCGCGCCCTGGGGTTCTCTGGACGCCCAGGACTGCCCGCGCGTATTGGTCAGTGGTTTCGAGTCCACGGTGCACATCTACAGCGGTTGCACCGGCGAACACATGCGCAACCTCGACCCCACGACCCGTCTGGCGGGGGCTCAGGCCATCCGCGTGCACCAGGGGCATGTCTATGTGATCGCCGAGGCACTCGGCCGGGTGGAGCGCTATCGGGCGGACACCCTGGAGCATGTCGATACGCCCTACACCACGGAGGCCGATTCGGGCATCACCGGTATCAGCTTTGATGCCGCGGGCGCCGCCTACGTCGGCCGCTACACCCGAAACGATGTGATTCGTTTCGCCGGCCCGGGGGCGAGCCCGACCACCGCGCTTGCCGCCGGAGCGGGCGGTCTGCGTGGTCCCGACAACGGCCTGGTGACCGGTCCGGACGGCTGGATCTACGTACCGGGGTTCGACAGCAACAGCGTGCTGCGCTTTGATCCTGTCAGCGGCCAATCCTCCGTGTTCATCAGTGGTGGCAGCGGTGGCTTGCGGCGCACCCGCGGCCTGCTGTTCGAGCCCGATGGAGGCCTGCTGGTCACCAGCGAGGGCAGCAACCAGATCCTCCGCTACCGCGCCGACGGCAGTTTCGACCGGGTCTTCACCAATCTGGGCGCGGGCTACCGCCCGACGGGAATCGACCGACTCGATTCACAGACCCTGCTGGTCACCGGCTTCGGACGCAACCGCGTCACCCGGGTGAATGCCGTCAGCGGCGCGGTCGGCACGGACCTGGTTGCAGCGGGCACGGGTGGGCTGGTCGGAGCCACCTTTCTGACCGTGCTGCCGCCACCGCCCGCCGGCCCCGATCTCAGCCACGTGGGCAGCCAATACTGGGTGGTCGGCGCGGGCTCGGCCGTGGCCGGCCGGCTGGTGATCGAGGACATGCAGAGCGCCACCGGCACGGCGTTTGGCAGCGTCTTCGATGCCGCCGCGGTGCAACGCCGCCGCTGGGGTCGCCTGCAGATCGAGTTCAGCGAATGCAGCCGCGGTCAGCTCAGCTGGGATTCCACCGGCGAAAACTCCGCGCGTTTCGGACGCGGCGGCTACACCCTCCAGCGCCTGCTGCCGAATGCCGGCTCCGTCCGCTGCGATGCACAGGGTCTCGCCAGCCAGGTCGATCCGGCCTGGATGGCCGGGGTCTGGTACGGCGGCGGCGCGCGCTCAGGCGAGGGCCTGTTCATCGATGTTTCCAGCGACCGCGTGGTGTCAGTCGCATTCTTCACCCATCGGCCGGCGGTGTCCGAGTAAGGCGCGGGCGTTCGTTCGTCGTTGTCGGGAATCGGGAATCGGGAATCGGGAATCGGGAATCGGGAATCGGGAATCGGGAATCGGGATTCGGGATTCGGGATTCGGGATTGCGGTGCGCGGGCGATGGGCGGCGGAAGCGGCGGCTCAAGCCCTGCCTTCGATCGAGTCGACGCGCGAATGCATCGAACAAGAACGCGTAGTCCTCGTCGACGCGATCCACCTCCGCGACTGCGCCCGTTCCCGCGCAAGTGCTCAAGCTCTGGATCCCGAATCCCGAATCCCGATTCCCAGCCTCTAAAGCTTGAGCCCCGCTTGAGACGCTGCCCGCACGCTCGTGCTTTCCGTCGATCAGGGGCATGAAGCATGTGGCGCAAGACTTGGCTGCGTTGGGTTGTGGGGCTGGCCGCGCTGCCGGTGCTGCTGGCGTTGGGCCTGTGGATCTGGTGGGCCGGCATTGATTTCAGCCACAGCGGCGGCGATCCGCAGGCGCAGCGTGCGGATCTTGGCTGGCTGCCGGCGCTGCCCTCGCCCCCACGCGGCCGCATTCTGGCGGTGGTCACCAGTGCCGAGCGCCTGCTCGATGGCCGAGGCAAGGCGGGCTACGAGCTGACCGAACTGTCTCGCGCCTGGTGGGTGTTCGAGGGCGCAGGCTACGCGGTGGAGTTGGCCAGCCCGGCCGGCGGCGCGGCGCCCAAGGTGGTGGACGATGGCTTGGTCGATGCCGACTACGCCTTTCTCAACGACCCGAGCACTCGGTCCGCCATCGCCAGCACCCAGCGTCTGGATGACGTGGATGCGTTGCGCTACGACGCCGTCTACATCGTCGGCGGCAAGGGCGCGATGCTCGACCTGCACCGCCATCCGGCGCTGCAGCGCATCCTGGCCCAGGTCCATGCGCGCGGCGGCGTGATCGCCGCGGTCTGCCACGGGCCCGCGGCGCTGCTGGACGTCGAGATCGAACCCGGTCGGACGCTGCTGCAGGGCCGTCGGGTCACCGGTTTCAGCAATGCCGAAGAGCGCTTCCTCATGCAGGAGCCCGTGCAGTTGCTGGGCTTTCTGCTGCAGGATGCGCTGGCCGATGAGGCCGAATTCAGCGAAGGGCCGATGTACCTCGAACACGTCGTCAGCGATGGGCGGATCCTCACCGGCCAGAACCCCTGGTCGACCTGGGCATTGGCCGAGGCGATGGTGCGTGCGCTCGGCGCCACGCCTGCGCCGCGCCCGCGCAGCCCGGAAGAACACGCCGTCGATCTGCTGCAGCGCCTGCACGCCGAAGGATTTGATGCGGCACGCGCGGCCAAGCCGGCGCTGCCCGCAGTCGACAACCAGCTGCTGCTGATGCACGGCGTGGTCGCGGCGATGCGCGGCGAGTACACGCGCATGCTCGAATTGATGAGGTTGACGCGTGCCTGAGGCCGCGCCCGAGCGCCTGCACGTGCTGCTGGTCGAGGACGATCTCGACATCGCGGCCGGCCTGGTCGACTACTTTGGGGCCCGCGGCATCGAGGTCGAGCATGCGTTCAACGCGCGCGAGGCGCGGGCGCGGCTGCTGGAGGGTCGCTTCGATCTGTGGCTGTTCGATGTGCAGCTGCCCGGCGAGGATGGCTTGAGCCTGTGCCGGCGCTTGAAGGCCGCCAGCGACGACAGCGCGCCGGTGCTGTTTCTGACCGCGCGCGGCGCACTTGTAGACCGGCTGGCCGGCTTCGAGGCCGGCGCGATCGATTACGTCGTCAAACCCTTCGAGCCGGCCGAACTGGTGGCGCGCGTGTATGCGCTGGCCAGGCATCTGCCGGCACGCGCCGGCGGCTGGATCGAGGCCGCGGGTTGGCGGCTGGACCCACAGCGCGGGCTGCTGCAGCGCGATGGGCAACAGCTGCAGCTGGGTGCATCGGCGACGCGACTGCTGAAGTGCCTGATGCAGGCCAGCCCCGGCTGCGTCAGCCGCGCCGAACTGGGCGAAGCGGTGTGGGGCACGCCCGGCGAAGACGATGATCTGCGCACGCATCTCTACGCGCTGCGCCGCAGTCTGCGCGAAAGCTTCGGTGAGGCGCCGATCCACAGCGAGCGCGGACTGGGGGTGCGTTTCGGAGGGCCGGCATGAGGCAGCGCTCGTTGAAGCGCGTGCTGGGCCTGCAGTGGGCGCTGTTCGGCGGCGCCCTGCTGCTGGGCCTCTGCACGATCGCCGCGGTGGCCCTGTTCGTGCTGGAAGACAGTTTCATCGACGCGCGCCTGCTCGCCGCCGAACGTGCGCTTGCCGGCGAGCGCGAGCCGCTGCCGCAGGTGCAGCTGAAGCGCCTGCACGAGTTCCCTCAGCATATGCATGCGCGCCTGGCGGTGCTCGCACCGGGCGCGCTGCGAGAGTTCTGGCTGGATACCGCCCGCTACGTGCATGTGCGCGTGCAGAAACCCGATGCACTCGGCTCGCGCTTTCTGGTACTCGAGGCGCAGGACGAACTTCGCGTCACCACCGGCCTGTGGCGTGCGGCGCCGGTTCTGGTTGTGCTGCTTGCGCTGCTGCTTGTGCACGCCGCCTGGCTGGCGCGACGCTTCGTCGGTCGCATCGAGGGCGCCGCGGCCGGCCTGCTCGAAGCCTTGGAACGCGAACCCGGCGCTGCCTCGCTGCGTGCGGCCGCCGATGCGCAGCCGGTGGCCGAGTTCCAGCGTTTCGGCCATGCACTGGCGGACTCGCTGGACGCGCGTCTGGCCGCGCTGAAGCGCGAAGAGGACACCCTGCGCTTTCTCGCCCACGAGCTGCGCACCCCCTTGCAGAGCGCGCGCTTGGCCTTCGCGGGATTGAACGCGCAGGCGGCGCCCGCAGCGGCAGCGCGCTTGAGCCGCGCCCTGCAGCGGCTGGAGCGGGCCAGCGCCGCCGTGCTGTGGCTGGGCGAGTCGACTCCAGCGATGGAACCGCAGGAACTGACGCCGACCTTGCGCGCGCTGGCGGATGAGTTCGAGCCCTTGGCCGCGCGTCGGAATCAGCGCATCAGCATCGAAGCCGATGCCGAGCTCAGCTGGCGCCTTCCGCTGGCGGCGATCGAGGCGGTGCTGGGCAACGTGCTGATGAATGCGATCCAGCATGGCGCACCGGGCGCGATCCGGATTGTTCTGGACGGCAGCGGAATCGCCCTGCACAACCGCTGCGAACTCGACGACGCGCGGTCGGGGTTCGGTCTGGGTCTTGAGCTGGCGCGCCGCCTGCTGGCGCGGATCGGCTGGGTGCTGCAGCTTGAGCGCAGCGATGGCGATCAGATCTGCGTGCGTCTGGCAGCAGCGCCGTCGCCGCCCGTCGACCCTGACTGCTAGCGCACAGGCCCGGGCTGACGGTCGCGCTGGTGTTCTCGCTCACGCGTCCCGCCCGCGCCACAGGCGGAGCTGCGATCCGGCAAGTTGAGCTTCGCTTGAACAATGGTGTGCAGGCTGGATTCGCCGCGAGCTGCGCGGCGACATGCAAGGAACGCAGATGACCGATACGGATGACGCGCTTGCCGCCAGCGACTGGCGCCTGTTTCTCGCCCGCTGGCTACGGCAGCCGCTGACGGTGGGGGCGGTGGCACCTTCCAGCCGGTTCCTGGCGCGCGCGATGCTGCGTGCGGCCGAACCGGTGCAGGGTCCGGTGCTGGAGCTTGGTGCCGGCACCGGCGTGTTTACCCGCGGCCTTATTGCAAGCGGCCTGTCGCTGGACCAGCTCATCGTAGTGGAGCGCATTCCGGCGTTTGCCGCCGCCTTGCGCGCCCGCTTTCCGGGCCTGCGCCTGATCGAGGGCGATGCCGCGGCGCTGACGCCATCGGCGCTGGACGCGCCGGTCGCGCGCATCGTGTCCGGCCTGCCGCTGCGGGCGATGGATGCGCTCGTCATAGAACGCATTCTGCAAGCTGCTTTCGACTGCGCGCAGCCGCAGGCGCGCTTCGTGCAGTTCAGCTACGGGCTGCGCTGTCCCGTGCCTACGCCCATTCGCGAGCGGCTCGGGTTGCACGCGCAACGCGTCGCCTGGGTGGCACGCAACCTGCCACCGGCCAGCGTTTGGTCATTGCGTCGGGTGTAGCGACGGGTAGCCACAAACAGCCCTGATCAAACAGGTCGATGCCTGAACATCCTTGCGAGCGGTGATGCGCGGGCGATCCGATCCGTCGCTGGCCTGGTCCGGGGCAGATGCGTGCCCCGGTCCTGCTGTCGCGGCAGCGAAGATTTGCAGGAGAGCGTCGTCGTCGCCGTAGCCGCCTGCGCGACGCGCAGCTCGATCAGTACGGCGTCAGCCAGCCGCTGCGCGTCGCGTCCTGTCCGGTCACTACGCGCTGGTACAGGCGGCGCAGTTCCAATGACACCGGGTTGGCGCCAAGTTCGCGCGCATCCAGCCAGCCGACCTGGGCGATCTCGGCCGAGGTGCCGGTGAGGAAGATCTCGTCGGCGTCCTGCAGCTCCTGCAGCGACACCGGTCGCGACTCAGCCCCAGCCAGTTCGATCACGGTGGCGCGAGTGATGCCGGGCAGGGCGTCGGGGTGCTCGACCGCGATCACGCGACCGTCCTTCACCATGAACACGTTTTCACCGGTGCACTCGACCACCTGGCCGTCGACGTCGGTGAACAGGGCCTCGCCGAAGCCGCGCGAGGTGGCCTCTCGTTTGGCCAGGATCGAGTTGACGTAGGCGCCGCAGAGTTTCAGCGGCGGGATCGCCAGTCGCGTGTTGCGACGGAACGGGCTGTGGGTCAGGCGCACGCGCTCGCTGCCGAGATGCGGTTTCCACGGCATCGAGGCGACCAGGGCATCTTCGCCCAGAACTTCGACATCGAGCCCCAGGCCGCCGCGCGCATAGATCGACAAGGGGCGGATATAGGCATCGCGATGCTTGTTCGCGCGCAGAACAGCCAGGGTGGCGGCTTCGAACTCGGCGATCGAGAAGCGGATGCCGAGCGCCTCGCAGCCGAGTTGCATGCGATCCAGATGATCGCGCAGCCGGAACACCGCCGCGCCATCGGGGTTGGCGTAGGCGCGGATGCCTTCGAACACACCGGTGCCGTAGTGCAGGCCTTGCGCCAGCGGGTGGATGCCGGTGGAGGCGATATCGCGGATCTCGCCGTTGTACCAGATGCTCAGGGACATTCGATCACCTTGACCGCCAGGCAGTCGTAGAGTTTTTCCATCTGCTTGCACAGACCTTCGGCGGCGCGTTTGCCTTCGACGGTGAGGGCGAGATTCCAGGCGCTGCCGTCTTCGGAGCGCTGGCCTTCAATGGCCAGCGGCGTAAAGCCGCGGCGTTCGGCCGTGCCCAGCACGCGCAGCAGCGCGCCCTCGGCCGGTCGCAGGGTCAGGTCAAGCCGGAATCGCATTCGCTTCGGCCTCGTCCAGCATGGTCGCATTGCTGTGGTTGGGGGGCACCAGCGGCCAGACATTGGCGCGGGCGTCGATCAGCACGTGCAGCAGGGCCGGGCCGGGCGTGGCCAGCAGTTCGCGCAGCGCGGCTTCGGTGTCTTCGCGACGCTCCAGGCGCACGGCGGGGATGCCGAACACGCGGGCCAGCGCAGCGAAGTCGGGGTTGTCGGAGAGGTCGATCTCGCTGAAGTTCTTGGCGAAAAAGAGTTCTTGCCACTGCCGCACCATGCCCAGCGAGCTGTTGTCCAGCAGAATCATCTTGATCGGCAGCTTGCAGCGCGCGACCGTGGCCAGCTCCTGGATGTTCATCATGATGCTGCCGTCGCCGGAGACCAGCACGACAGGCCGATCCGGACAGCTGAACTGTGCGCCCATCGCCGCCGGCAGGCCAAAGCCCATGGTGCCGAGCGCGCCCGAGGTCAGGTGATTGCGCGGGTGGTGGAAACGCCAGTGCTGCGCCACCCACATCTGATGCTGACCAACATCGCAGGCGACGATGGTGTCGGGCGGGGCCAGTTCGGACATTCGCTTCAGCAGGGCCGGCGCGTACACGCCCTTGCCGGGTGCGTCGTAGCGCGGCGCACCGACGCTGCGCATCCGCTGGCAGCGCTGGTGCCAGTCTTCGCAGTTCGAACGTGCGCCGACCAGCCCACGCAGCGATTCACGCAGGTCGCCGTACAGCGGCACATCGGCGCGCCGCAGCTTGCTGATCTCGGCCGGGTCGGCGTCGAGATGGATCACCCGCGCGTTCGGCGCGAACTCGGCCAGCTTGCCGGTGGCGCGATCATCGAAGCGCGCACCAATGCAGATCAGCAGATCGCATTCCTGCACGGCGGTATTGGCCGCGCGGGTGCCGTGCATGCCAAGCATGCCGATCAGATAGGGATGGTCCGGCGGCAGGTTGCCCTGGCCGCGCAGGGTCTGCACGGTTGGCAGCTTCGCGGCGTCGACAAAGGCGCGGAACTCGGCCACCGCATCGGCCAGCACCACGCCCTGGCCGGAATAGACCACGGGCCGCTCAGCGCTGGCGATAGCCGCAATCGCCTCGACCAGCTGAGCGGCCGGCGGCGTCGGTAGCGGATCATGGATGGAGGCCGGCAGCGGCGCCAGATGGGTGGCCGCGGCGACCTGCACATCTTTCGGAAAGTCGATCAGCACCGGTCCCGGGCGACCGCTCTTGGCGATGCGAAAGGCTTCGCGAACGACATGCGGCAGGTCCTCGACCGAGCGCAGCAGAAAGCTGTGCTTCACGATCGGCAGGGTCATGCCGTAAACGTCGAGTTCCTGGAACGCGTCGGTGCCCATCAGGGTGGTCGGCACCTGTCCGGTCAGCACCACCATCGGCACCGAATCCAGAAAGGCGTCGGCAATGCCGGTGACCAGGTTGGACGCACCCGGCCCCGAGGTCGCCACGCACACGCCGACCCGGCCGGAGGCGCGGGCGAAACCATTCGCCGCCAGCGCCGCACCCTGCTCGTGGCGGGTCAGGATGTGGCGCATTGGCGAGCCGGTGAGGGCATCGTAGAAGGGCATGATCGCGCCGCCCGGATAGCCGAACAGCACCTCGGTGCCCTCGGCTTCCAGACAGCGAGCCATCAGTTCGGCGCCGTTCTTGGCCGGCTTGAAGCCGACGATTGGCGCAGCACTGGTCTGGGCCTGCGGCGCCTCGGCGCTCAGGCTGCGGGCGGCGCGGGCGTTCATGCGGCGGCGTCCTGCGGTTTGGCGGCGGGGGTTTCTGCGGCCTTGGGTGCGGCATTGAGCCAGGCCATTTCGGCGCGCAGGGTCTTGCCGATCTTCTCGATCGGGTGATCCAGATCAGCCTGCTTCAGGCGTTGGTACTCGGGGTTGCCGGCCTTGTACTCGGCGATCCACTGGCGCGCGAAGGTGCCGTCCTGGATCTCGGTCAGGATGTCCTTCATGCGCGCCTTGGTGTCGGCGTCGATCACGCGCGGGCCGCGGGTCAGGTCGCCGTACTGCGCGGTCTCGCTGATGAACTCGTGCATGCGGGTCAAGCCGCCGTCGTAGAGCAGATCAACGATCAGCTTCAGCTCGTGCAGGCACTCGTAGTAGGCGATCTCGGGCTGGTAGCCCGCTTCGACCAGGGTTTCCCAACCGGCGAGAACCAGTTTCGTCGCGCCGCCGCACAGCACCGCCTGCTCGCCGAACAGATCGGTTTCGGTCTCTTCCTTGAACGTGGTCTTGATCGCCTTGGCGCGCGCGCCGCCGACGCCGGCGCAATAGGCCAGCGCCAGCTGCTCGGCCTTGCCCGAACGGTCGGCATTGACGGCGTAGACGCAGGGCACGCCGCGGCCGATCTCGAACTCGCGACGCACCAGCGCGCCCGGGCCCTTGGGCGCGACCAGCACGACGTCGAGATCGTCGCGCGGGGTGATTTCGCCGTAGTGAACATTCAAGCCATGCGCGAACAGCAGGCAGGCGCCCTTCTGGATGTTCGGCTCGATGTGCTCGCGATACAGCTGCGGCTGCACCATGTCCGGGGTCAGCACGGCGATCAGGCCGGCCTCGCGGATAGCCTCGGCCGGCGACTTGACGGTGAAGCCGTCCGCTTTCGCCTTGGCCTCGGTCGGGCCGCCGGGGCGCAGGCCGATGATCACGTCGGCGCCGGAGTCGCGCAGGTTCATCGCATGGGCGCGGCCCTGGCTGCCGTAGCCGATGATGGCGACGCGGGGCAGGGTGGTGGCGGGATTGTTCGGCTGGCTCATCGTCATTTCCTTGGCGGCGGTGCGTAGTGGGGTGGGTGTGCGGAGGCGGGTGGTGCGGAGCGTCAGCCGGTGGTGATCGCCCCGCGCGAAGCGGAGCTGACCAGCCGGGCGTACTTGGCCAGCACGCCGGTCTCAACACGCGGGGCGATGCGGGCGGGGATGCGGCGCGACAGGTCGGCGGTGGTTTCGAGCACGCGGCGATCGACGTCGATGATCACGGTGTCGCCGTCGGCCAGCTGCGCGATCGGGCCGCCGCGCGCGGCTTCCGGGCTGGCGTGGCCGACCATGAAGCCGTGGGTGGCGCCGCTGAAACGGCCATCGGTGATCAGCGCGACTTCGTTGCCCAGACCTTGGCCGACGAGTGCTGCGGTCACCGCCAGCATCTCGCGCATGCCGGGGCCACCGGCCGGGCCTTCGAAACGGATCACCACGATGTCGCCGGCTTTGATCTCGCGCGCCTGCACGGCGGCAAAGGCCGCGTCCTCGGAGTCGAACACGCGCGCTGGGCCCTCGTGGCGACGACGGCCGTGGCCGGCCAGTTTGACGATGCAGCCCTCGGGCGCAAGGTTGCCGTAGAGGATCGAATAGCCGCCGGTGGGCTTGATCGGATTGCTCAGCGGCCGAACTGCGTCCTGGTCCGGATCGCCGGCGGGTGCGGCGTCGATCTCGGCGAAGAAGCTGCGGCCGCTGACGGTCGGCGCATCGGCCAGCAGGCCGGCGGCCTTCATCTCGCGGGCCACCAGCGCGGTGCCGCCCATCGTGTACAGCTCGGCGGCGGTGTAGCGGCCGCCGGGCTTGAGATCGGCGATCACCGGCACTTCGGAGGCAGCCTGGAACTCTTCCAGATCGAAGGCCACGCCGGCCTCGTGCGCGATCGCCAGCAGATGCAGGGCGGCATTGGTCGAGCCGGCGGTGGCCGAGACCGCGCGCGCGGCGTTGCGCAGGCTCTCAGCCGTGATGATCTCGCGCGGCAGCGGGCCCTGGTTCGCGAACAGGCGCATCACCTGTTCGCCGCAGGCCTCGGCTGCATCGCGCTTTTCCGGCGCGGGTGCGGGGATGTCGTTCAGGCCCATCGGCGACAGGCCGAGGAAGGTCATCACCATGGCCATGGTGTTGGCGGTGAACTGGCCGCCGCAGGCGCCAGCACCGGGGCAGGCGGCCTTCTCGACCTCGATCAGCTCGGCCTCGTCGATGCGCCCGGCCGAATGCGCACCGACCGCCTCGAACACGTCCTGGATGGTGATGGCCTTGTCCTTGCAGCGGCCGGGAAGAATCGTGCCGCCGTACAGGATCAGGCCGGGCAGATTGAGCCGGCCCAGCGCCATCGCCGCGGCGGGAATGGTCTTGTCGCAGCCGACCAGCAGCACCACGGCATCGAGGCAGTGGCCGCGCACCGCCAGCTCGATCGAATCGGCGATCACTTCGCGCGAGGGCAGCGAGGCGCGCATGCCTTCCGAACCCATGGCGATGCCGTCGGTGACCGCAATCGTGTTGAACTCGATCGGCGTGCCGCCGCCGCGCTTGACGCCGATGCCGACGTGCTGGGCCAGCTCGCGCAGATTGATGTTGCAGGGGCTGACGTCCGACCAGGTATGAACCACCGCCACCAGCGGCTTTGCGATCGCGGCGTCGTCCAGGCCTGTGGCGCGCAGCATGGCGCGGGCGGGGGCACGGGCGGGACCGGTCTTGATTGCGTCGCTCTGCACGGGGGGAGTCCTGGTGGCGGTGGAAGGGTGGGAGGCGGGCAAGAAAAAACCCCGCCTCGTTGCCGGGGCGGGGTTTGGGGTTCTTCGAGTCCGTGTTGCGCTTGTTTCGGACCGTAGCTACCTATCCCACACCGGCTGGCGAGGTAATAAGAAGTACGAGTACGAGCAGCGCGAGCCCGGCGGTCGCAGCCAGCTGGACACGGCGCAGATTCTGCGTCAGGCGGGCGGCTTGGATGCGGGCGGGGCGGCGATTCATGTTGCGGAGCAAAACACGCACAGTCCGAATCTGTCAACAGCTGATTTGGCATTAGGGTCACTTCAGTTTGCCGAGGGTGACCCATGCTGGACAGCCCAAGTGGCAGCGCACTGCCGCGCGGGCGGGCTTGCGCTCGATCGCTCCTGATTCCCGCCCGGCCAAGCGTTTGATCAGTTCGTCTTGCACCGCAACTCGAACGCTTTCTTGACGCCCTCGCGCCGTGACCAACACACTCGACCGAGCCCTGCATCAGACTGCATGGAAAGAATCAATCGATGGCTATCCAAGCTCCTCGTCGTCGCGTTTGGCTGTGGACCGCCATCGTGGCGCTCGCGCTGCCGCTGCTGCTGATCCTCGGCCTGATGTGGTGGTGGGACGCCGAGCCCGCACCGGTGGATGTGGTGGCCCACGGCAAGGCGCGGGCTGCCGAGCGCGGGCATTCGGTGGTGGTGGGCACCATCAGTACCGAGGCCCTGATCCTGGTGGCCGAAACCTTGCTCGACAAGCGCGGCGGCTATCTCAGCAACGACAAGTTGCCGCCCGGCGTGCTGATGGACAACGTGCCCAACTGGGAATTCGGCGCGCTGGTGCAGACCCGCGATTTCGCCAAGGCCTTCCGCAACGAGTTCAGCCGCTCGCAAACCCAGAGCACCGAAGATCCCGACCTCGCCGAAGCCGATCCGCTGTTCTCCTCGCCCAGCGACCGCTGGCTGTTGCCCTCGTCAGAGGGCCAGTACCGCAAGGCGATCGGGCATGTCGAGGAATACCTGGGCCGGCTGTCGGATTCGGATCAATCCGGCGCACAGTTCTACGCCCGCGCCGACAACCTCGCCGACTGGCTCGCCGTGGTCGAGAAACGCCTGGGTTCGCTGTCGCAGCGGCTGTCGGCCAGCGTCGGCCAGATCCGCATCGATACCGACCTCGCGGGCGATTCGGAAGCACGCCAGTCAACCCCGGGCCTGAGCCCGCGCATGGTTGAAACGCCGTGGAACGAACTCGATGACGTGTTCTACGAGGCGCGCGGCACGACCTGGGCGCTGCTGCATTTCCTGCGTGCGGTCGAACACGATTTCGAGCAGGTGCTGCGCGACAAGAATGCCCTGATCAGCCTGCGCCAGATCATTCGCGAGCTGGAGGAGAGCCAGCATTCGCTCGGTAGCCCGATGGTATTGAACGGCTCGCCGTTCGGATTCTTCGCCAATCACTCGCTGGTGATGGCGAACTATGTGTCCCGCGCCAATGCCGCGGTGATCGATTTGCGCAAACTGCTGGAGCGCGGCTGAGCCATGCGGTAGGCCTTGCTGGCCGCGCGGTGCTGGCTGAGCCTGGCGCAGCAGCAGGTATGGGCGCAGTAGCTGCTGGTTGAGCGGTTGGCCGAAGCGCTGGCACCGGCGCCGCTGTCCGCGACAGCCCGCGAAGGCTGGCAAGGCTGGGCCTGGATCCGTCATCGGCTCGCTGCGCCGGCCGGTGGCTGGAATTGCCGCCCGCTGGCGGTACTGATCATCGGCCGCGTTACTCCACCGACGCGCTGCCCGAGCGGCCGACGAAGGGCATCCTATTGGCGGAGCAGCCGCTGGCAACCGGAGTGCCTTGGCTGATCGAGGGACCGCGAGGCACGCATCGAGCCGGGGCTCGAGCGCGTGGCGACCAAGGACAGCGCCGGCCTCGTGGATATCCAAGGATTTGCTGCAGCGAGCAGCCACACGCACACTTTTTAGACCCGAATGTGGGTCGACTGTACCTGCGAAGGATAGTTATGAGCACTTCGTTCACCCTCCGTCCGACGCAGTCCGGCTCGCCTGCCGCGATGTTCACATCGATCACTGAACCAGGCGCCCGCACAGCGGCAATGTGGACCACTCGAAGCGGAGGACGCGGGCGTGCCTGGGCGCTGTGGGCGGTTCTGCTCGCCCCGTCAGCGTGGGCGGGCGACCTTCCGCTGGGAGCGCTTGCCCTTGACGGCCCGGCGACGCCCGAACAACTGGCCTTGATCCTGCCCATCACGGGCGCTCTGCCGCAGGGCGCCTCGGCGAGCGTGCGCTACCGCGCTGCGGGCTCCGTTGAATGGCGCATCGCTCATCCGCTGCATCGCATCCGCCCGACCTTCGCCGAGGTGCCGGCGGCGGGCAGCGTGCCCGACGCATTCGCCTGGCCGATCATAGATCTCGCTCCGGGCACCAGCTACGACGTCGAGGTGACGATCGCCAGCGAAGCGTCGAGCGCGCTGCGCTCGGGCACGTTCTCGACCCGCCCGCTGCCGGGGGCCGCGGGAGCCGCCAACAAACGCATCGCCGCCGGATCAAGCCTCGCCGTGATCCAGACCGCCATGAATGCACTCGTCGCCGGTGACGTCATCGAGTTCGATCCGGGCAGCTATCCGCTTTCGGGGCATCTGCAACTCACTCGCAGCGGCACCACCGCGCAGCCGATCGTGATCCGCGGCGCCAGCCGCGACGGTGTGAGGCTGGAGCGCAGCCAGCCGGGCCTCGTGTTTCAAGTCCTCGGCGCCAACCACCTGGTGATCGAGAACCTGACCCTGCAGGGCACGGGCGTGGATTCCGGCACCGCGGCAAGCTCGGTCGGCATCGAGTTCTGGAACGGCGCGCCGAACCAGACCGGCATCACTGTTCGCAACACCACGATCCGCGGGGTGGACGTCGGCATCAAGGCCTACGCGCCGCTTCGCGAGTTTCTTGCGTACGACAACACCCTGGTCGGCAACAACACCTGGACCGAGTCGCTGATCACCACCAATGCCACCTGGAACGACGATGGAATCTGCGTGCCGGGCTTTGGCAACGCGGTGTTCAACAACACCTTGCGCGGCTTCGGCGACAGTCTTGCCTACACCGTGAGTGGCGCGCAGGCGGTGGGCGTGCACTTCTACCGGAACGAGATCATCAGCACGGGCGACGATGCCCTCGAAGGCGACTACGCGCATCGCAACCTCAGCTTCTACGACAACCGTGTCACCAACTCGGGGACCCTGGTTTCCCTCGACCCTGTGTACGGCGGGCCGTTTCTGGCAGCCCGCAACATCGCGATCAACACCCAGCGCAGCCCCTTCAAATTCAACAGCACCAACACCGGCCATTTTCTGTACAGCAACACAATCATCCGGACGACCGGCAGCGGCAGTCATGTCAACTGGGGCTGGGTGCAGTTCAACAACGGCGCCCAGCGCGCCTGGGGTTACCGCAACAACGTGATGATCTATCGGGGAACCGGCGATCTGTTCGCATTCGAGTCAGGCGGCAATGACCCGGTCGATTTCAGCTACAACGCCTGGTTTCCCGACCGTGCCGTCTGGTGGACGCGATCCGGCGGCAGCTTTGCCAATCTCGCGGCTGCGCGCAGTGGCCTGCCGAACGTCACCCCGGTGTTCACAAGCACGCCTCGACGCCATGAGCAGGACCACATCACCACGGTGGATCCCTGGGTCACTCCGGTCGTGCTCGGCACCAGCTTTTCGCTTGAAGTCACTGCCGCTCACCTGCCGACTCCCGCGGTCGGCAGCAGCCTGAAGAACTCTGGCGTCGCCATCGCCAACATCACCGATGGCTACAGCGGTGCAGCGCCCGATCGCGGCGCGGTCATCGAAGGCCGCGCCCAGGTTGTCTTCGGCGACCGTTCGGGGAACTCGGTTTTCGCGAACGGCTTCGAATAGCTCGCCGGCCGTGGGACCGAGAGATCGACAGTGCGGTGCTGACTCCGTCTCAAGCGCGCCCTGCTCCCGATCAGTGGCGTCAACGCAGGCCAGTGCGCCGGCTTACTCGAAGCCGCCACCGACGCATTGACCGGTGCTGTCCAATCGGCGGGCCGCGCTGTGCAGTGCGCAGCACACTGGCGTCGCCAGCGCGGAACTGCTGCCGCGGCTTGATCAGGCCCTGTATCGGGCCAAGAACAGCGGCCGCAAGCGGGCGGCTGCGGCCGACTGAAGTGCGATCTGCGACTTGGCGGGCGCCGAGCAGCTGTGACACGGATGGGTCGGTTTCAGAACTTCGGCTTGTCGTCGCTGGCGTTGTAGCGTGCGACCGACTCCATCAGGATTTCCTTGGCGGTCTTGGCATCGCCCCAGCCGTCCAGCTTGACCCACTTGCCCTTCTCCAGGTCCTTGTAGTGCTCGAAGAAGTGGCCGATGCGCTCCAGCCAGTGGCCCGAGACCTGGGAAATGTCCTGGATATGGGTGTAGCCGGCAAACACCTTGTCGACCGGTACCGCCAGCAGCTTCTCGTCGCTGCCGGCCTCGTCGGTCATCTTCAGCACGCCCACCGGACGGCAGCGGATCACCGCGCCGGGGATCAGCGGCAGCGGCAGGATCACCAGCACGTCGGCCGGGTCGCCGTCGCCGCACAGGGTGTGCGGCACATAGCCGTAGTTGCAGGGATAGCGCATCGGCGTCGAAAGAATGCGGTCGACGAAGATCGCGCCGGTGTCCTTATCGACCTCGTACTTGACCGGTTCGGCGTCCTTGGGGATTTCGATGACGACATTGATCTCGTTCGGCAGATCACGGCCGGAGGCAACAAGTTCGAGGCCCATGGAATGGCTCCTGCGGGGTTGGGAAGGAAAGTCGGAGGCGGGGGGCAGCAGGCGCGCACCCGAATCGACGCGCTGCCGTAGCCCGATCGGCCCCGGATCAAGCAGGCCGCCCGCGCGGCGCGAAGGATACGGGATCGGCTGCTGCGGCGCACCACGGCCTTGGTGGAGATGGCTGTCGGTTCGACCCGCTCCAGCGCAGACCGCGGGCCCGAGCCAGCATCCACATGGCGTTGTGCCTCGCGAGGAGATCAGCCGTGCGCTGTGCGCGCGGGTTGCGCGACGGTTCACCGCACCGTTCCGCCACATCGGCCCGCTGCAACGCGCCCTGTGAGCAGGCGACGAATCGCTACAAGACCCATCACCGCCGCACCCGCACATTGCGACCGGTGAACCCGCCCGTCGACGCGTCCGCTGGTCCGCTCTGCGGTCGAATGCACATGCGCTCAGCGTTCCTCGGCGACCCCGGTTGACTCTGCCGCAACCCGTCGCACCGTCAGCGCGAACGGCAGCAGCACGCGCAGCCGCTCCGGCCCCTCGTAGGCCACCAGGGCGCCTTCGAGGACGTCGTCATCGCGCAGGCTCAGCTTCAGCAGCAGCGCGGCCGCGCCCTCTGGCGTGTCGGCCGATCGCCAGGGCCCCTGCACGGCGCTGACCAGCGAGTTCTCCCTGACGATTGCCTGGAAGGTCCGAGCGGTGGGCGCGGTCTCGCCTTCGACGCCGGACAGGTACTCGAACCGGCTCTCGCCTTCGGGATCGATCTGCAGGCGAACGCTGCGCGCCTCTCCATCGACCGTGACCGTGCCGGCCCAGTCGCCGCGGAAGCGTGTCGGTGTGCTCAAGGCGGCGAAGCCGGCGAGCGGGTCCAAGCCCAGTGCAGGCGCTTCGGGCCAGGCTGTGCGCAGCAGGCGTTCGGCCAGTGCATGCACGAAGGGCTGGGCGTCGCTGCGGTTGACCAGCACGGTGAGCACCAGGCCCTGCTCGGGATAGAGCGCAAGCAGGGTGCTCGCGCCGGGCATGCCGCCTTCGTGCCAGATCTGCTGGGGTGCGGCGACCGGGCCGCGCACGTACCAGCCCTGGCCGTACCAGGCCTCGCCATACAGCGGGTGCGCGGCGCCGTCGCTGTCGGGGCTACGCATGGCCATCACCTGCGCTGCTGGCAGCAGCGCGAGCATCGCCTCGAAGCGCGAAGGGTCCAGATGGAAGGCGCCGAAGCGCAGCAGGTCGTCGACGCTCGCGAACACGTTGCCCGCGCCCGGTGTGTCGTTCCACAGCGGGCCGATCGGTGTCAGCGACGCGTCGTAGGCGACCGCGCCCGCATGGGCTTGCGTGCCGGCCACAAACGCATCGCGCATCGCCAATGGAGCGAACACCGCACGCTGCAGGTAGCGCTCGAAGGAGACGCCGCTGCGCGCGCTGATGGCATCGCCGATCAGGCCGTAGCCGAGGTTCGAATACTCGGCGATCCGGCCCGGCGTCTGCACGGTGCGCAGGTAAGGCCGCTGCGCGATCGATACCCGGGCCGCGGCTGCATCGATCGCATCGCCGTAGTGGATCTGCGCATACGTGCCCAAGCCCGCGGTGTGGTGCAGCAGCCGCGCGAGGGTGACGCCCTGCAGTGGATCGGCCTGCCCGTGTTCCGGCGCCAGCGCAGGCAGCAGCTCCTGGATCGGTGCGTCCAGCGACAGGCCGGAGGCGTGCTGCAGCACGCGCAGCGCGGTCGCGGTGATCGGTTTGCTCAAGGACGCCAGCGCATAGGGTGTCTGCAGGCTCGCCGCGATCTTGCGCTCACGATCGGCGTTGCCGACCGCGGCGGCATGCAGCACTACGCCATCGCGGGCGATGGCATAGGCCGCGGATGGGATCTCTCCCGTCTCCACCGCCGCGCGCGCAAACGCATCGGCCACGGTGAACTCAGACGGGCGGTGATCGCTCGCGTCCGCTGCTGCGGCGAGACCGGTGGCCATCGACAGCAGCAACAGCAAAGCGCGAACGCGTGTAGCGCCAGCGCTTGTTAGGCCAGATCTGGCAGAGCGTGCAGCGGGAGCCATGTCGACAGCCTCAGGGTGTGGGTCGGGATTGAAACTGTGCGCGGTACTGCAGCGGCGCGATGCCGTAGTGGCGCTCGAAAGCGCGTCGAAACACATCGGCGCTGAGGTAACCCACGCTGAGGGCGATGCGCTCGATGCCTAGGTTGCTCGCGATCAGCCGCTGCCCGGCCTCTTCCACTCGCAGCCGCTCGACATAGGCCGCCGGCGACAGCGCGAAGTGGCGCATGAACAGGCGTGAGAGCTGACGCTCGCTGCAGTGGCAGCGAGCGGCCAGCGCCGCCACCGACAGCTCGCCGTCGAGATGGTCGAGGATCCACGCGGTCAGACGGCTCAGCCGCACATCCTCCACGCCCTGCGAGGCCAGGCGCTCGCAGTACTGGCGCTGGCCGCCCGGCCGCTTGAGATGCACTACCAGTTCGCGCGCCACCGCCAGCGCGCAGTCGCTGCCGTGGTCCTGTTCCACCAGCGAAAGGCAGAGGTCGATGCCGGCAGTCACTCCAGCGGAGGTGTACAGCGCACCTTGGCGCAGGTAGAGCGCATCGATCACCAGGCCAATCGCCGGGTAGCGCGCGGCGAAGGCTGCGGCATGCTTCCAGTGGGTGGTCGCCTGCAGGCCATCGAGCAATCCGGCTTCGGCCAGCGCATAGGCGCCGGTACAGATCGAGGCCAGACGTCGCACGCCCGCATGGTGCTGCTTCAGCCACGCCGCAGCGCGCGCAAGCCGCGCGGGTTCGCGCAGGCCCTTGCCGCCCGGCACGATCACGGTGTCGGCTGGTGCCGGGTTCTCCAGCAGCGCGTCCGCCACCAAGCGCAGACCGTTCTCCGCCGTAAAGCACGGGCCATCGAGGCTCATCACCCGCAGGGCATAGCCACCACGCGCCCGCGGGCGCCGCTCGCGCAGCCACTCGTTCGCCGTCGCGAACACTTCCGCGGGCCCGATCAGATCCAGCGCGGTCAGCCCGTCGTAACCGAGGAGAACGATCTGGCGGGTGCGATCGGAAGGCTTCATGTCCGCAGTCTGCGCCGGGCGAGGCAGGTCCGAAAGACAAGGAAGCGATGATTCCAGCCACTTAGGGTTGCCGTGCCCGGTCGGCGCCCGGACTTCTACTTGCGCGGCTTTCATGCGCTCTCCAGACTGAAAGCGTGTCAGCCGCCGTGGATGGGGCGCCGGGATTGACGCGGATACGGAGTCTGGCCATCGGATGGAAACACTGTTGCTGCTCGGCGTGATCCAGGGGGCGATCACCGGCACAGGGCTGCTGATCCATGCGGGTCGTCGAAACGGATCGCACTGGCTGGCGCTCGGCGTGCTCGCGCTGTCCCTGACCCTGCTGCGCCTGTGGACGCACGCGGGCGGGCTGGAAGCGGATCCGCTGTTGCGGCGCCTGCCGCTCAGCTTCGACCTGGCGATCTTCCCTCTGTTCTATCTGTACGCGTTGAGCCTGACGGCGGCCTCGCCCGCGTCCATCCGGCGTGCCGGGCTATGGCTGCTGCCGTGGGCCGTGTTCATGGGCTACTCGGTGCTCGTCTATCTCGCGGGGTTCGGCGAGCCGAGCCTGCAGCGTCTGGATGCGCTCGCCGAGCAGTGGCAGTACCCGTGGTTCAAGCGCATCGAGGACTACCTCACGATCGCGCTCAACACGCTGCTGGCGGGCCTGATCTGGGCGCGAATTCGCCGCTACCACGCCCGCATCTCGACCTGGGTGCCGCAGCGTTTCGCTGACCTGCTGCTGCTGCTCAAGCGCTGGATGGCGCTGGCGCTGGTCACGGCGATCGTCAATCTGGTGGCATTCGCCGCCCACCACGGCTTCGGGTTCGACGACCGCAGCGTGTTTAGCCATGCAGCCCAGGTGCTCTACGTCGTGCTCGTCTATGTGGTCGGGATCCTCGGCTTCCGGCTGCATGCCCTGCCGCAGTTTCCCGAGCCTGTGCCGCCGCCCGCTCTACCGGATTCGAAAGTCGCAGAGGCCTATCAGAAGCTGCAGACGCTGATGCAGTCCGAGCAGCTGTGGGCCGAGCCCGATCTGAACCTCAATGACGTGGCGCAGCGCCTGGGCCTGACCGCAGTGGAAACCTCGCGCGTCATCAAGGAGGGCTCCGGCGGGCATTTCCGCAACTACGTCAACGCGTTCCGCATCGATGCGGTGAAGCGGAAGCTGCGCGACCCCGCGTACCGCAGCGTCTCCGTGCTGGCGATCTCGCTGGAGAGTGGCTTCAATTCGGAGTCGAGCTTCTATCGGGTCTTCAAGGCCTCGACCGGCCTGTCGCCCACCGAGTTTCGGCAGCAGGGCTGAGAGCATGTCAAAACCCTCCGCCGACTGCGGCCGCCTTTGGACGCCCGTGGCGGCAGCGCGCGGCCGCGTCTGGGTCCTTCACCGGCTCTGACCGCCAGCCCTCCCATTTTCGGTGGGAGCATCCATTTCGCAGGCAGGAGGCGCGTGCCGCGGCCGCAACCGGAGTCTGGGCCCCCGTCCATACCCAAGCTCATGCCATGACATCCGGACCGCCCCGCTTCCGTTTCGCCACCCTCCTGCTGTCGGCGGCCGTACTGTTCTTCGCGCTCGGCTGCGCGTCGAGCACGCGGGGACCGGGACTCGGCGACCTCCCGCGGTCGCCTCACTGGAATTCGCCTGAAGTGCTCGGCCTGGCGGGCGATGCCGAAGCTCACCGCTCCGACGCCTTGCTCATCGCGCAAGGAGAGCAGCTGGTGCTGCGGCAGGGCCAGGCGGTCGAGAAGATCAACACCCATTCGGTGCGCAAGAGCATCCTCGCCCTGCTCTACGGAATCGCAGTGGAGAAGCGCTTGATCAAGCTCGACGACAGTCTCGAAACCCTCGGCTTCGACGACCGCGTGACGCCGCTGTCGCCCTTGGAGAAGTCAGCGACGATCCGTGACCTGCTGAGTTCGAGGTCGGGCGTGTACATCGACGCCTCGGGGCAGAACTGGCAGCGCCCTGCGCGCCATACGTCGAAGCCGGGCGAGCGCTTCTTCTACAACAACTGGGGGTTCAACGCGCTCGGCGAGATTCTTGAGCAGGAAACCGGCATGGCGCTCGGAGAGCTGATCGCAGCGTGGCTGGCAAGGCCGCTCGGCATGGAGCACTTCGAGCCCGGAGATGTCGACTGGGACAGCATCGATGGATCCAGCGTGCGCCAGTACGTGATCTACATGAGTGCGGACGACCTGCTGCGGATTGGAATTCTTGTGGCCGCCGAGGGCCGCTGGCGGGGTGCGACCGTCGTGTCCGCGGAATGGATCCGTGAGATAACTGCGGCACACTCGTCAACGGAAACCGATCCGAAGGAAGCCTTCGGCGGTGGCTTCTTCGACGGCTACGGCTATCTGTGGTGGAGCCGCGAGCAGAGCGGTCGCAGGCTGCTGTGCGCCGACGGCTGGGGCGGGCAGTACATCATCATCGACCCGGTCAGCCGCGTCGTCCTGGTCAACCGACGCAATACCGGAACGCATCTGCTGGCGCAGGGCTGGTTTCTCTGGCGAGGCGTCGAGACCGATCGCCCGTATGTCTACGGGCTGTTCGAGCGGGTGAACGAAGTCTTGCGGCACGACTGAGGTCACGTTGGCGCGATTCCTCGACACCCGCTTGGCCTTGGCGGCGCCCATGGCATCGAGGTTGTGGGGGAAGTCGGCGAACAGCACCAGCGCCGCCAGGTCGGCCGAACCGATCGCATTGCCCTAGCAGCCTGTCGGACTTTGGTTGGCCGGGCTGCAAATCCGCCTGCGCGGTCCATTTTTCCGCCGATTCTTGGCCAAGAGAGCCCACTATTGGCCCGCGAATCGTCGAAAAACTGTCCTCGCGCAGTCGGATTTTCGCCTCGACCCCCAAAGCCCGACAGGCTGCTAGGTGGCCGCCTGGGCGGTGTTGCCGACTGCGTCCGGCGGGGCGGTGGCGGCAACGCCATGGCATCCGACGCGAAACGCGTGGATCGACAAGCGCGAACGCGCGCGCGCCAAACCGCGCTACGCGGATGCCCGCCGTGCACCGGTCAACCGACGCATCTCGAAACCACCCACAGCGGATCCTGCCTTGGCTGCCCAAACCAGAACGCGCACAGTTCTCATTCGAAGCCGTTGCTGAACAGTCGCACGGTCTCGATTCCGCCATCGATATTGGTCGTGCTGATCACACTCGACGCAAAGGTGTAGACGTTGGTGAAACCGAGCGCGCCGCCGCTCGGGTTGATGTCGCTGTCGGTGAGATCGCTGGGTGGCGCGTCGAGCGGCGAGAAGGTGTCCGCCACCGTCGGCAGCACCACCCGCACGCGGTAGTCTCCGGCCCCCGGCGCCTGCAGAAGGTAGGTGCCGGTCGGACTGCTGGTGGTTGAGTCCAGCAGCTGGGTGCGTGCGGCATTCCACAGCTGGACGATGACCCCCGCCAGTCCCGGCTCGCTGGCATCCTGCACGCCGTCGCGGTCAACATCGTTCCAGATGAAGTTGCCGATATTGATCGGCGCACGCACGATGCCTGCATCGACGCTGGTCAATGCGGCGGTGACAGCCAGCACATCGGTGTACGAGGCTTCGGTGCCGCCCGGATTGATGTCGCTGTCGAGCAGGTCCGATGCGCCGACGTCCTTGGGCGAATACGCATCGGCGCTGCTCTTGAGCACGCGCACGCGGTAGCTGCCGGCACCCGGCGCCTGCAGCTCGTAGTTGCCCGCAGCATCGGTGGTGGTGGTGCGCAGCGTGAGCGTCCTGGACGCGTCCCACAGTTCGACCGCCGCGCCGGCGATGCCCGGCTCGCCGCTGTCCTGGATGCCGTCGCCGTCGTAGTCGTTCCAGACGCGATCGCCGATCGCGACCGGAGCACGCACGATGCCGGCATCGTGGATCGTGGTGCTGATCACGTTGGAGGCCAGCGTGATCGTATCGGTGAACCCGATCAGGCCGCCGGCGGGGTTGATGTCGCTGTCGGTCAGATCGTTGGCGCCCGCGTCTTTCGGCGAGAAGGCGTCGCTGGAGAGTGGCAGCACCACGCGGACCCGATAGCTTCCGGCACCCGGTGCCAGCAGGGTGTAGTTGCCGTTCGTATTGGTGGTCGTCTGCGCGATCAGCATGGTGCGCGCGTCGTTCCACAGCTGCACCGTGACACCGCTCATGCCCGGCTCGTTCGCGTCCTGGATGCCGTCGCCGTCGATGTCGTTCCAGACGAAGTTGCCGACGTTGATCGACGTCACGCCCGCCTGCACGCCGGACGCAAGGCAGCCGATGGCGAGCACGCCGAGCAGCTTCATCGCCAGGTTCTGCATGTCCGACTCCCGCCTTGCCGATCACGCGCCAATCTAGCAGGTTCGGGCGCATGCCCAGCGGTTGGCTCAGATGCCTTGCGGATCAGTTCGATCACCCACCGCATCACCACCGGTTCGAGCCCGTCGACTGCATAGCCAAACTCGCCGCGCCGGCGGCCTCTGCGCGCGCACCTCAACCGGTTCCATGGCGTCTCTGCGCTGAGCCCGAAGTGGCGCGCGCAGCTGAGCCCATCGAGGCGCGGCCCGGCTGCCTGCGCGAGATTCCGAGCCGGCTGAGATCACGGCCGGCTGACGCAAATGCGAACAATGACGACAGGCTCCCTGCCGCTGCCGCTGCGCGATGATCTGGGGGCAACGCCTAAAGCGCGTGTTCGGCATCCACGTGAATCGCTGCCTGCATTGCGGCGGCGCGGTAGGGAAACGCACGCGGCCCGCACAAGGCGGGCCGCGTGGGTCTTGCGATGACGGGGCCGCTTACAGCAGCGGCACCATCATCAGCGCAACGATGTTGATGATCTTGATCAGCGGGTTCACCGCCGGGCCGGCGGTGTCCTTGTAAGGATCACCGACGGTGTCGCCGGTGACCGCCGCCTTGTGGGCGTCTGAGCCCTTGCCGCCGTGGTGGCCATCCTCGATGTACTTCTTGGCGTTGTCCCAGGCGCCGCCGCCGGTGGTCATCGAGATCGCGATGAACAGGCCGGTGACGATGGTGCCGATCAGCAGGCCGCCGAGCGCCTGCGGGCCCAGCAGCAGGCCGACCAGCACCGGCACGGCGACCGGCAGCAGCGAGGGAATCATCATTTCCTTGATCGCCGCCTTGGTCAGCATGTCGACCGCCTGGTGGTACTCGGGCTTCGCGGTGCCGGCCATGATCCCGGGGATCTCGCGGAACTGGCGGCGCACTTCCACCACCACCGCACCGGCCGCGCGGCCGACCGCTTCCATCGCCATCGCGCCGAACAGGTAGGGGATCAGGCCACCGATCAGCAGGCCGATGATCACCAGATGATTCGACAGATCGAAGCGCATCGCCTCGTAGCTCAGGCCCTGCGCGGCCGCCTTGGCGGCGCCCATGGCATCGAGGTTGTGGGTGAAGTCGGCGAACAAAACCAGCGCGGCCAGGCCGGCCGAACCGATCGCATAGCCCTTGGTGACGGCCTTGGTGGTGTTGCCGACTGCATCCAGCGGATCGGTGACCGCGCGCACTTCCGGCGGCAGTTCGGCCATCTCGGCGATGCCGCCGGCGTTGTCGGTGATCGGGCCGTAGGCATCGAGTGCCACGATCATGCCGGCCATCGACAGCATCGAGGTCGCCGCGATCGCGATGCCGTACAGGCCGCCGAGCTCATGGCAGCCCCAGATCGCGGCACACACTGCCAGCACCGGCAGCGCGGTCGACTTCATCGACACGCCCAGGCCCGAGATGATGTTGGTGCCGTGGCCGGTGACGCTGGCCGCAGCGACATCGCGCACCGGCTTGTACTGCGTGCCGGTGTAGTACTCGGTGATCCACACGATCGCGCCGGTCAGGGCCAGGCCGACCAGGGCGCAGTAGTAGAGATTCAGCGCGCCAACCGGGGCCGTGCTCATCAGCTCGGTGGTGACCGGATAGAACGCGATCGCCGCCAGCACGCCGGACACGATCACGCCGCGGTACAGCGCGCCCATGATCGAGCCGCCGGGCTTCACCTTGACGAAGAAGGCGCCAATGATCGAGGCGATGATCGACACGCCGCCCAGGACCAGCGGGTAGAGCACGCCGTTCGGGCCGGCCTGGTCGACCATCAGGAAGCCGAGCAGCATGGTCGCGATCACCGTGACCGCATAGGTCTCGAACAGGTCGGCGGCCATGCCGGCGCAGTCGCCGACGTTGTCGCCGACGTTGTCGGCGATCACCGCCGGGTTGCGCGGGTCGTCCTCGGGAATGCCGGCTTCGACCTTGCCGACCAGATCAGCACCGACGTCGGCGCCCTTGGTGAAGATGCCGCCGCCCAAGCGCGCGAAAATCGAGATCAGCGAGCTGCCGAAGGCCAGGCCGACCAGCGCATGCAGGGCGTCTTCGGTGCCGATGCCCATCTTGCTGAGCGCGAGGTAGTAGCCGGCCACGCCGAGCAGGCCGAGGCCGACCACCAGCATGCCGGTGATGGCGCCGCCGCGGAAGGCGACGTCCATCGCCGCGCTCAAGCCGCGCCGTGCGGCTTCGGCGGTGCGGACATTGGCACGCACCGAAACATTCATGCCGATGTAGCCGGCCAGTCCCGACAGCACCGCGCCGATCAGAAACCCGACCGCCGTGGTCCATGCCAGGAAGATGCCGATCGGAATCAGCAGGACAATGCCGACCACCGCAATGGTCAGGTACTGTCGATTGAGGTACGCCCGCGCGCCTTCCTGGATCGCCGCGGCGATCTCCTGCATGCGTTCGTTGCCGGCCGACTGGGCCAGAATCCAGCGCGTTGACACCGCGCCGTAGAGGATGGCGATCACCGCACAGGCGATCGCCGCGAACAATCCGTACTGCTGAAGCATCAGAACCCTCCCCAAAGCTGTTGTGGGCCCGTGCATGCGGGCCTTCGGATACAGACGTATCGCAGTGAGGGTGTGGGCGGCAGCGGTACCCCTACCGGCTGCCTTTCCCTGCATCAGTGTCCCCAAGCCCCCCGGCTTACGGTAACGCCCGCCGCTCGATCAGATGAGCGGGTCGAGTATAGGCGGTGAGGGTTTTTGTTTGGGGATTGGGGATTCGGGATGGCCGAAGGTCAATCGGTCGAGGGCTGCCTGCGGGAACTGGCTACGAAGCACGACCGGGGCGAGAGCGGAACCAGCCGGTCGCTCAATCCCGAATCCCCGAATCGCCGCCCTCAAGCATGAAACCCGTCGATCTCCACCGCCAGCTCGCGCCGGCAGATGTCGCCCTGCAGGATCAGGCGCGGCACTTCGACGCCCAGCACGACGAGCTTGCCGCCGACCACGCACTCAGGCACTGAGCCTCTGAGGCTGTAGCGCGTCCGCGCCCTGATGTAAGGTCCCGCGGCGCAAAACACACCGCAGCCGCAGCTGCCAGCCAGGCCGACGCCTTCATCGCCACACGGCACGCCACTGCCGCAGTGCGGGCAGGTGATGCTGGAAGTCGGCCTGCGCTTGCGGCGTTCCCGCGTGACCAGGCCGCAAGCTGTACCGACGCTGCGGACAGCCAAGGTCGGCTTGGCCCGAGGCATCCTGCCACGGCCGTGCTAGGGATTCGTGAGCGCGTACACCATGTCCCCAACGAATCGCTTGAACGAATCGTTCTCGACGAACTGCTTGTAGAACTGGGTGAAGTCCTTCATCGAGCCTTGAGCCGCCTTGCCGAGTGCCTGATCGTGAGCAAGGCGCGCCGTATGCGGCGTGTTTGCCTTGGCATTCAGGAAGGCTGGATCAGCGGCGACCTTTGGCGCGATATCGTCGCAAATGTGGCGAAAGATCCGGTCGGAGTCGGAAAAACTCGTCCCGAACTGCTCATTGAATGCGCTCAGAATGTTGCTCAGCCGATCCAGCTCAGGCTCGCTCTTCCGGCCACCCGTATCGGTCGGAACCGGCTCGATCTCCGCGTCAGCGTCCGCCAGCGCGATCTTCAACGCGGCCTTCTTCTCGACGCGGTAGCTGTCCATGTCGATTGCCTCGAGAATGCCCTTGGCGAGGTCCTCATCCATCGGTGCAGGCAGTTTGGGAGTGAGCAGGTTGAGGAAGATCGCGAGCTTCTCCCACTCAGCGTTGCTGTACGCAATCACTGACGACAAGAAGTCATAGGTGCGGCAGAACACCTTGGCCTTGCCCTTGAAGCCGACCTGGCCATCCTCGTCGAGCTGGCCAACGTAAACCGCCACGCAGGCATCGAGGATCGGGTCGAGCTGGTCGCGCTCAGCGCCGCCGAGGAACAACGCCACCAGCTGCTGCACCTGCTCGGGCGAGTAGACCTGAGCGGCATCCAGTGCGCCCTTCAGGTCATGCAGCTTGTTGGGGTCGGTCTCGTCGGCGAGCAGCGTCGTGCGGTAGTAGTCCTGGAAGGCGAAGGTCACGCCCTCGCTGTTGTTCTGGAAGTCCAGCACGAAACAGTCGTGCTTTTGCGGGTGTGCGCGGTTGAGGCGTGACAGCGTCTGCACTGCCTTGATGCCCGACAGCGCCTTGTCCACGTACATCGTGTGCAGCAGCGGCTCGTCGTAGCCGGTCTGGAACTTGTCGGCGCAGATCAGGAAGCGATACGGGTCGGTTTGGATTCTCCCCGCGATGTCGCCACTGGAAAACCCGTTGAGCGATGCCTCGCTCACCTTGGTGCCCTCGTATTCGTGCTCGCCTGAGAACGCGACGATGGCCTGATACGGGCTCTTGCGTTCAACCAAGTAAGCCTTGAAGGCGCGGAAGTACTGGATGGCCCGCTCGATGCCGCTGGAGATCACCATCGCGCGTGCGTGGCCGCCGATCTTCCCGGTGGCCATCACCTGTTCGTGGAAGTGATCCACCATGATCTCGGCCTTGAGCCGGATTGCGTGGTCGTGGCTTTCCACATAGCGGCGCAGCTTCTTCTTCGCCCGCTTGGTATCGAACTCCGGGTCGTCTTCGGTTTTGGCGACCAGCTTGTAATAGCTGTCGACCGGCGTGTAGGCCTTCAGCACATCGAGGATGAAGCCCTCCTCGATCGCCTGCTTCATCGTGTAGCTGTGGAAGGGCCTGTGCTTGACCTTGCCCTCCGCATCAGGCAGTAGCGGTTCGCCGAACATCTCCAGCGTCTTGTTCTTGGGCGTCGCGGTGAAGGCGAAGTAGCTGGCGTTGGTCAGCATCTTGCGGGCCGCCATGCGCTTCTCCAGTGCGGCGTTCACCGTGTCCTCGGGATCCGGTTCGGTGTCCTCTGCTGCCGGTGCACTGAGCGCCTGGCTCATCGCAGCGGAAGTCTTGCCGCCCTGGCTGGAGTGCGCCTCGTCGATGACGATGGCGAAGGTCCTGTCGGCATCCAGCGCGATCTCGTCCAGGATGAAGGGGAACTTCTGCACCGTCGAAACGATGATCTTCTTGCCGTCCTGGATGAACTTGCGCAGGTCTCCGGAGCGCTCCGCGTGGCCTACCGTCGCGCCCACCTGCATGAACTGCTTGATCGTGGCCTGGATCTGGCTGTCGAGAATGCGCCGGTCGGTCACCACGATGACCGAGTCGAATACCGCTCGCCCCGTCGGGTCGCCGTCGCGCTTGAGGCCGATCAGCTGGTGCGACAGCCAGGCAATGGAGTTCGACTTGCCGCTGCCCGCCGAGTGCTGGATCAGGTAGCGTCTGCCGGCGCCTTCAGCGCGCACATCGGCCAGTGCCTGCCGCACCAGGCGCAGCTGGTGGTAGCGCGGCCACACCTGCCGGCGCTTCTTCCTGCCGGTTTTAGGGTCTTTCTCCTCGACGATCTGCGCGTAGTTCTCCAGGATGTTGGTCAGCCCCGCCGGCGTGAGCACCTCTTTCCACAGATAGTCAGTCTTGAGGCCGTGCGTATTCGGTGGGTTACCGGCGCCGTCGTTATGGCCCTTGTTGAAAGGCAGAAACCACGAGGCCTTGCCCTTCAGCTCGGTACACATCCGCACCTCGCTGTCGTCCACTGCGAAGTGCACCACGCAGCGGCCGAACTCGAACAAGCGTTCGCGCGGGTCGCGGTCGCGCTTGTACTGCTCCACGGCGTCAGCGACCGTTTGCTTGGTCAGGCTGTTCTTCAGCTCAAAGGTGGCGATGGGCAGGCCGTTGATGAACAGGCCAAGGTCCAGCGCGCGGCGCGTCACGTCCATGCTGTAGGCCAGCTGGCGGGTGATCGAGAAGCGGTTCTGCGCGTGCAGCTTTTCGGCTTTTGCGTTGCCCGCCGAGGGCGTGCCGTAGAACAGGTCAAAGTGCAGCGGCCCGTGGCCCACGCCCTTGCGCAGCACGTCGATCACGCCGCGCTTGCCGATCTCGCCCGACAGGCGCGCCAGAAACTTGAGCCGGGTGATGTCCTTGGGATCATCCGCGTCGGCCATGGTCAGCTTCTTGAACGCCTCAGGCTGGGTGGCGCGCAGGAAGGCGAAGAGCTGCGGCACATCGAGCGCATGGGCGCGATCAAAGTCCTGCGCACTGCCGACGACGTAGCCCGTGCCTCCGTAGGCCGGCGGGCGCTCCGCGACCGTGCTGGGCGCGACGGCCAGACCGTCGGTGCCGGTCATATGCCGCACGATGAGCGTTTCGAGCCCCTTCTCGCTGGTGTCGGTGGTCATAACGCTGCACTCGTCCTCATCAAGTACACATCAGCTACCACTGGACGCACCAAGTGGATTTCCATCAATGGCTTAGCGGCCATCATCCCCCGGTCCGCAGGCGGCCGCATCACGTCTCCATCAAACAACCGGCAAGCAATCTGCGCGGCCGTAACTGATTGATTTGCAGCGACTTCCGTTGCTGAAGCTGCTCCTGAGCGAGCCCTGCGAAGAACATCCATCAAACAACCTCTCCCACGGCCTGCCGCGGCCCAGCCCAGAACGGCAAGTAGCTGCGGATCCGGGTGCCCGCTGCCGGGTCCGCAATCACGATCAGGCCCGCGTCGACGGCCTCGCCCAGAATCCGGGAGGCCGATGCGATGTTCTTGTCATCAATGCCAAGGCGCTGGCGCAAAGAAGCGTTGGTCATCGCCTGCCGCGTCACGTAGCGCAGGCAAGCATGGAGGTAGCAGGCACGCACGCGGTCGGCCCTATGCCGCGCCGCGCGGGCGATCTGCAGCAGCACCACCCGATGCCCATCGACGTTGACCGAAAAGAAGCGGAAGTCGAGCTTGGGCTCCAGCAGGCGCAGCAGCCAGCTTTCCAGTTCCTCGTTGCCCACGCGGCCGGCACGAGGATCGAACGACGTACCCACCACCGCGTGGTCGGCGTCGCGCACACCCCAGACCAGATAAGCAAACGCCTTGCCCACCAGGGCCGCCGAATTCGCCAAGGCCGAGAGGTACTCGCCGACGGTCTGCGGCTCGGCATCGTTCTGCTTGAACTCCACCCACTCGGTCTCGCGGGGCAAGGCGCACAGCTCATGCACCAGACTCACGAGGTAATCGGCGGGCCGGTCGCTGGTCAAACCATGGCCTCCTCGTCAGCGGCTTCGGCTTCGGCCTCGTCGCTGAGGTCGCTGTCGTCCTCGATGGTTTCAAGCGGCGCCTCGACGGGCAGGCGCGCAGCAGCTTCGCGCACGTCGAGCTTGCCGGTCACCACATCGGCGACGAGGCGGGTGCGGTATTCGCGGAGGAGTTCGATTTCGCGTTCGAGGCGGGAGATGATCGTGTTTGCGCCGGACAACTCCCCAGCCAGTCCCGCGAGGATTGCACCTTGCTCCTCAATTGGAGGCAACGCTACATGGATCGCGCCCAATCGGTCGTTGTAGAGACGCAGGAAACCCGACGTCCCAGTGCCCAGACCCTTGGACTCCGCACGGAACTTCACCCGAACGTTCCGACTACGGAACAACTCACCGAGGAAGTCCACGTTGGCGTCACCAATCGGGTCGAAGACCGCGTAGTCTGGGCTAACCAGGCCTGTCAGGCTCGATGCGAAGATCACCCCATTGCCTGCTTGCATCCGATTCACGACGAACTGCCCCGGGCGTACGATCTTGAATCCCACAAGGGTGGCTGCCTGCGGCGGGCGAGTGAAGTGATCCGCGAACAGCACCAAGCCGTGGTGCATGCGCATCGAAAGCAGAGGCTCGGAACCGGTAGTGGAGCGCTCATCGACTTCACGCAGCAGATACTTGATTCGCCGCACCTCCCAATGCCGCGGAATATCCCCGAGCCATGGGATACCGGAGGGTTTGAGGGGGACGTCAGGGTCGAGGCCGCGCGTGACGGCTCGGTGGATGATGGCCTGCTTCTGCTCGTTGAGCAGCGCGATCACCTTCCGCTTCGCCCGGATCGCCCGCTCCAACCGCCCGTTCGCCCAGTCCAGAAACCGCACAATCACCGCCTGCTCGTCGGGCGGGGGGACAATGACGCCCACACGTTTGAGATGGGGCCAATACAAGTTGCGCTGAATTGTGCCAACGCCCTTCGAGCAGACCAGATACTGGGAAACCATGCTCTGGTCACGAAACAGTAGATTCGCGTAAGGGGCCGAGTATAACTTGGACAGCGCAAGGACGAGGTACGCCGGACTAACGATTCCTGAGTGATCGGAGACTCCAACAGAGCCACGCCAGGCTTGCTGGTTGTTCAGCACTAAATCTCCAGGATCTACTGCTTGATATTTGCTTACGTCTTCACTGGTTGCATTCGTCCTCTTCTCAGCGACATCGGAAAACTTGACGACTCCGCGTTGCAAGTAGACGGATAGAAGCTGCCGCTCTGACTGATTCACGACCGACTTCAGCCGAGCAAGGCCGGCGAGCGGTAAAGCATCCCAATGTCCCGGCACCTGCCCAAGCCACGGCAGCCCCGACGCCTTGTAGTCCGCATACGGCTTGAGGTCGGCGATCATGGCGTTTTCCGTTTCTTCTTGCCTGGCGGTTTCGCCTTCGGCAGCGCGCGCATCGTCTGGTCGAAGTCGTCGGGTTGGGCGGCTTTCTCGGCGAGGCGCTCGCGATGGAACGCGTCGTACTCCAAGGCGGCGTGACCGATCGCCTCTTCGTGGGAAATGCGCCCGGCGTGGGTGAGGATGTCGCGCTCGTTGAGCCTGAGGAAGCCGTCGAGCTTGGCCATCCAATCCGCCATGCGCATGGGAATGCGCCGCATGGCCTGGCCTTCCGCGAACACGAGGTACTGCTCCACCAGGTTGTTGAGTGCCGCCAACTCTGGCTCGCTCAGGTAGTTCTTGGCGATGACCGTGTCTTCTTTGCGCGGCTTCGCTCCACGCCAGTTCGTCAGCCCCATGTTGGGTTGGCTGTGTTCGGCACGGGCGCGAATGATCTCCGCCGCGGTCTGCCCGGTGATGGCCCAGTGCACCTTGTTCTGCACGGTCTTGAAGAAGCTGATGCTGGTCGCGGTGGTCGGGTCGTAGTCGAGGCTGGTGGCGTAGATGTCGGTGATCTTCTGGTAGAAGCGGCGCTCGGACGTGCGGATGTCCTGGATGCGCCGGGTCAGCTCTTCGAAATAATCGAACGGAACATCCGGGTTCTTCAGCCGCTCGTCGTCGAGCACGAAGCCCTTGACGATGTACTCGCGCAGTCGTTGGGTGGCCCAGATCCGGAATTGCGTTGCGACGCGGGACTTGATCCGGTACCCGACCGAGATGATTGCATCGAGGTTGTAGAAAACGAGCGTGCGCTGCACGTCGCGCTTGCCCTCGCGACGAACCGACAAGAATTCCTTGTGAGTTGCCTCGGCTTGCAGCTCGCCTTCCTCGTAGATGTTCTGCAGGTGAAGGCTGATGTTCTGCTGGGTCGTCTGGAACAGCTCGGCCATCAGCTGCTGACTGAGCCAGACGGTTTCGCCTTCGAAGCGCACCTCGATCTTGATCGCGCCGTTCTCGGCTTGGTAGATCAGGAACTCTGCCTTTTCCGGCAGATCGCTCATGGCTTCGCCCCCTTCAGCAACCCATCCAACAGCCCCTCGGCTTCCTTCTCAATCGCAAGAATATCGGCGCTGATCTCCTCCAGCGTGCGCAGCGGCTGTGGCTTGTAGAAGTGCCGGGTGAAGCTGATCTCGTAGCCGATCTTGGTGGCGTCGTCCTTGATCCACGCATCCGCTGTGTAGGGCAGCACTTCGCGGCGGATGAAGGCCTCGATGCCGCCGTCTTCCAGTAGCGGCACCTGCTCGGTGTCGCGCAGGTCGGAATCGGGCTCGTGCTCGACGATGGCTGGCTTGCCGTCCACGCTCGCTTCGAACAGGCCGCGCAGCGGGTCGGCCTTCGCTTTGCCGGGCTTGTGCGCCTTGGCAATGACGGGTGGTGCGGTCTCTACCCGCCAGCTCACGGCCTTGAGGATCTGCTTGAGATCGGCCGCAGGCAGCTTGATGCCGGCCTGCTTCAGGGCGGCATCCGCGCGGTCGCGGAACAGGTTGTGGTCGTCGAACACAGCGTCGCCCAAGGCTGCGCGAAGCTGGGTCGCGGCCTCCAGCAGCCGGGCGTCGCGCTCCCAGGTCTTGGGGTCCAGCAGCTTCTTGCGCTTCTTCTCCGGGAGGCCTTTCTTGCCGCCGGCACCTTCTTCGTCGTCGCCTTCGTCCTCGTCGTTGCCCCAGTCGGCCAGGCGCTTTTCCAGCGCGGCGGAGACCTTGGCAAAGTGGTTGAAGAGGTCGTCGCCGAACTCATCGAACAGCTTTGCGCGGATGTCCTCGTCGCCGGAGGCGAAGCGCAAGGTCTCGATGGCTTGGCGCGTGAGCTGGCTGTTGAGGCGCAGCGGGCGCTCGACGGTGACCTTCCAGTAGCCGAATGCCGCATTCGGGAAGATCTTCGACTCGGGCGTTTCCTTGAAGTCAAGGAAGGTTCGGCTGATGCGCTTGATGTCTCCGGGCGAGAGCTCGCAGTTCTTCTTGCCCAGATTCTTGCGCAGTGGTTTGAACCACTGGCTGGCGTCGATCAGCTGCACCCGGCCCTTGCGGTGCTCGGGCTTGCGGTTGGTCAGCACCCAGACGTAGGTGGCGATGCCGGTGTTGTAGAACAGGTTCAGCGGCAGCGCGACGATGGCCTCCAGCCAGTCGTTCTCAATCAGCCAGCGGCGGATATTGCTCTCGCCCTGGCCGGCGTCACCGGTGAACAGCGACGAGCCGTTGTGGACCTCGGCGATGCGGCTGCCCAGCGCCGACTTGCCGTTCATCTTCGAGGCCATGTTGGCGAGGAACAGCATTTGGCCGTCGCTTGAGCGCGTCACCAGCGACAGCTCTTCGCCCTGGTGCATGACCTTGAAGCGCGGATCGCGCATGCCGTCCTTGCCGCCCATCGCCTCAAGGTCTTTCTTCCAGCTCTTCCCGTAGGGCGGGTTGGCGAGCATGAAATCGAACTCTTGGGCGGGGAAGGCATCGTGGGCCAGCGTGGACCACTCCGCGCCACCAACGATGTGCTCGGCGCTTTCGCCTTCGCCCTTCAGCAGCATGTCCGCCTTGCAGACGGCGTAGGTTTCGGGGTTGATCTCCTGGCCGTAGAGCAGGCTCTTGACCTGCTGCCGACGCTTGGCGGCGAGCTCGGTCAGCGTGTCCTCGGCCACGGTGAGCATGCCGCCGGTGCCGCAGGCGCAGTCGTAGAGCAGGTAGGTGCCGGACTTGATCTGATCCTCGATCGGCAGGAACACCAGGTTCGCCATCAGCCGCACGGCGTCACGCGGGGTCCAGTGTTCACCCGCCTCTTCGTTGTTGTCCTCGTTGAACTTGCGCACCAGCTCTTCGAAAACGGTGCCCATCGAGTGGTTGTCGATGCCCGCCGGCGACAGGTCGATGTCGGGGTCCAGGAACTTGTTGATCAGGGTGCCGATGGCATCGGCCTTCGACAGCGTCTGCAGCTGGTTGCGAAACTTGAAGTTCTCGAGGATGTCCTGGACGTTGGGCGAGAAGCCGTCGAGGTAGTCCTCGAAGTCAGCGAGCAACTGCTGCTGGCTACCGCGTGAGGTGAGATCACGCAAAGTGAATTTCGACGTGTTGTAGAAGGCTTGGCCCGAGGCATCACAGAGCGCGGCGCGCTGTTCGGTGATGCGCGCATCGTCGAGCATCCTTTTCGTTTCGAGCACCGTGGCCTTGGTGGGCTCAAGCACCGCATCCATGCGCCGGATCACGCACATCGGCAGGATCACGTCGGGGTACTTGCCGCGCTTGAACAGGTCGCGCAGCACGTCGTCGGCGATGCCCCAGATGAAGGAGACGATCTTGTTGTGGGTGGCTTGGTCCATCAGGCAGTTGCTTCCTTCGCATTCATGGCAGGGAGGCACGCCCCCTATGGTGGTTCTGTTCGGTTCCGCGGGTTGTAACCCGACGGCACCATTTCAATCGACCGATTCTCACTCCGAAGTACAGCTGGCGCTGTGATCGCAGGGCTTGAGTGAGGTCATACGCTATCGCAGCGCGGGCGTGGCGTGGGTGCAGCGGAAAACCGAAAGAGCGGGGATTGTGGGTGAGGCGGCGCGTTCGCGCGGCATGCCGCGCGCGCCGCCGAACGCCCGAGCGCTGTGCGCGAGGGCTGGGCCGAAGGCAGGCGGCGCGTTCGCGCGGCATGCCGCGCGCGCCGCCGAACGCCCGAGCGCTGTGCGCGAGGGCTGGGCCAGGTCGGAAGTGGTCGCTGCGCCGCCGCAACTGCGTGCTGCCCGCAGGCGGCCTGTCGCCTGCGAAGTGCATAGGGTGGGTCTTCGCACACCGGCGCCACGTCCGGGTCTGACGAAGCCGATTGAAGTCCTTGACCGCGCGTTGCGCCGTCCGCCGCGGGGCGCCGGGCAAGGCGGTTGCTGCCGCGCATCGGTACGCCCTGCGAAGGCGTGGGGTGCGTCGCGCGTGCGGCTGCGGTGGGTCAAGACCAACCCTATGGAGAGCAGCGTGGCGCTGCTTGGGGTGCGCGGCCGAGTCCCGCACGCGCACACGCAATGCGCTACCCGTGAAAGCCGTCGATCTCCACCGCCAGCTCGCGCCGGCAGATGTCACCTTCCAGAATCAGTCGTGGCACATCTGGGGGCAGCAGGCGGGCTAGCAGGCTGCGGGCTTCAGGCAGACTTTCGGCGTCACGCAGGTACACCTTGAGCAGGCTTGAGGCGTCGAAATGCAGGGCGAGGCCGGGCTGTTGTCGGGCCGCGGTGGCCAGCAGGCTGTCGAAATTGCGGAAGGTTTCGCGCAGCTGATCGCTGACCGATTCCGGATGCAGCGAATCGTGGCCGACCACGGCTGCGGTGCCCGACAGCAGCAGCGGCAGCCGGGCAGCATCGGCGCCGAGCATGGCGCGGGCGAAGCTGGGCGAGCGCGGGCCATAGCGCCGCGGATAGCGATAGGCCGGCAGCTGGCGCGGGTTCTCGACCGCGCGGCCTGGCTGAGAGCCCGACAGCCAGTAGACCTGCAGGCTGCGGTCGCCCAGGCGGTGACCGATCGCGGTGGCCGCGGGCAGCGCACGGTCGGCGATCGACAGCGCATTTGCGCGGCCGATGCAGAACTGCCGATAGCGTTCATCGTCGCCGTCGCCATCGGTAATCGCATCCAGATAGTTCCAGATCCGCAGCAGATGCGGATGCGCGTTGCCGACCGTGCTGCGGTGCTGGTCCAGCAAGTGATAGGCCTGCTCGGCGCAGTCGACGGTGCCGGCCGCTTCTTCGCTCGACTGCAGGTGGCCGAAGCTCAAGTCGGTGCTGCGGGCGCCGGCCAGCGGGCCGTCGCGCCAGAGCTCAACGGTGCTGTCGACGGTCCACACCTCATAGGGCGCCGGGCCGTCCAGCGGCTGCAGTCCGACCCGCACATAGCGCGGATCGCCCACCGTCGCGGCTGCCGGCGCCGCGCTGCCGAAGCCGAACACCGCCAGTGTGCGTGGCCCGAGCAGGCTGCGCGGATCGCGGCTGAAGGCGTAGCTCGGCATCAAGGCTGCCGATGCCGGAGGGTGCAGGGCCTGCGCGTTCATCGCGGTGCCGTGGCCGCTGTGGTGGATGCGATCTGACGCGTTGCACCGCGCAGGCGCTGCAGCAGGGCGGTAGCGGCGTAGATCAGCCGGAACGCCTTCAACCGACGCAGCACGCCCGGGTGGTCGAACACGTTGCCGGCCAGCATCGAGATCACCGCCTGTTCGATCTGCCAGAAATTGCGCGGGTTCTGGAACAGTTCGCGCATCACCGGCGTGGTGAAGCGCTCGATGAACCAGCTGAACACGCCGATGCCGCCGTCGATGCGCTTGCGATAGTCGGCCTGCAGTGCGGCCTCGCGCGTGGGTTCGCGCAGCACGCCGTCGACCAGATCGGCCGCGCGTTCGGCGCCGTGCATCGCCAGGAACACGCCGGAGGAGAAGATCGGATCGACGAAGGCGTAGGCGTCACCGGCCATCACCCAACCCGGGCCGGCGATGCGGCCGCAGGCATAGCTGTAGTTGCCGGTGGCCTCGGGTTCGGACACGCGCTCCGCACCGGCCATCCGCGAGCGCGCCTCAGGGTTCGCGCAGACGGTGTCATGCAGGAAGGTATCGAGCGGACCGCGGCGGGTCTTCAGGAACTCGGGCGTGCACACCGCGCCGACGCTCATCACGTCGTCGGGCAGCGGGATCATCCACATCCAGCCCTGCGCCAGCCGATAGATGGTGATGTTGCCGGTGTCCTCGCCGGGTCGGCGGGCGACGCCGCGGTAATGGGCGAACACGGCGGCCGAGCGGTGTCGCGGGTTGGCGCGCTTGAGCCCGAATTGTCGACCGAGCAGGGTGTCGCGGCCGCTGGCATCGACCACGTAGCGGCAGCGCACGACGCGCTCACCGGCGGCATCGCGCAGGCGCAGCTGCATGCGGCCATCGGGCTCGCGTTCGATGCCGAGCACTTCGGTGTCCTGCTGCGCCTGGGCACCACTGGCAACTGCATTGCTGAACAGTAGATCGTCGAACTGGTCGCGTCGCACCTGGAAGGCGTGGTCAGGCACCGTGCCGAGCGCACGCGAGAACGCGAAGCTGCTGTAGCCACCGCCCTCGGACGGAAAATCGGCCGCCGGTTTGCGCACGCCGATCGCTTCGACCTGGTCAAGCACGCCGAGTCGCTCCAGCACCGGTAGGTTCATCGGCAGCAGCGACTCGCCGATGTGGAAGCGCGGGTGGCGGCCCTTCTCGAACAGGCCGACGCGCCAGCCGCGACGCGCGAGCAGGGTGGCCGCGGTGCTGCCGGCGGGACCACCGCCGATCACCACGACGTCGAGCGCGGTGCTGGCTTCGGTCTGTGTGCTGGAACTCATGGTCTGCAGGGGCGGCCGGACAGGGGTGCGGAGGGGCGGTGTCGAGTGGCACGGATGATACACTCCGCGCCCGCTGGCGAACCGGGCTGCCACAGTCTGGCGCTGTTTTCCGTAGATTCAGGGCAGCCTGCGCGCTACGTCCTCCTCCCATCGCATCGAAGCCCATGTCCAACCAAACGCCTGCCGAACTCGAGCTTGCCGAGCTGTTGATCGAAGCCCTGAATCTGGAAGACGTCGAAGCCGCATCGATCGACCCGCAGGCGCCGTTGTTCGGCGATGGTCTGGGGCTGGATTCCATCGATGCCCTGGAGCTGGCGCTGGCGATCTCCAAGCGCTACGGCTTCCAGCTGCGCTCGGACAATGCCGACAACCGGCGCATCTTCGGCTCGCTGGCTTCGCTGTCGGCGCACGTCGAGCAGCACCGCGCCGCGTGATTCGCTTGCTGGCTCTGGTTCTGGCGCTGGCATTCCCGCTGCTCGCGCATGCCTCGGCGCTGTGGCAATCGCTGCCCTTGGCCACCGCTGCTGTCGCTTGTCTGGTGTTGCTGCTGAGCCTGCCGCTGCGCGCGCGTCCGCCGCTGTGGCTGGGCGTGCTGATCCTCGCCGCCTTGGGTCTGGCACTTCTGTTGCGCAGCGGTCACGCGCATCTGCCGCTGATGCTGCCGCCGGTATTGTTCAACGCTGCCGCCGGGCTGTTCTTTCTGCGCAGCCTGCGGCCTGGGCGGATGCCGCTGATCGAGCGCATCGTGCGGGCGCTGAACGATGGTCAGGTGCACCATCCCGACGTGCCGGCCTACGCACGCGCCTGGACCCGCTCCTGGGCGGTGCTGCTGCTCAGCTTGGCGACGCTGAACCTGCTGCTGGCGCTGCTGGCGACCCCGTCTGGCCTGCTGCACGCATTCGGCATCACCCCGGTGCCGGCGGTGCCGCTGGCGGTCTGGTCGCTGTTCGCGAACTTCCTCAACTACGCGATCGTGGCGATCGTGTTCGTCGCTGAGTACGTCTACCGCGGGCGGCGTTTTCCGCGTCACGACTACGGTGGCTTCGTCGGCTTTCTGCGCCGCATCGCCCGCCTGGGGCCGGCGTTCTGGCGTGCCGACGGTGTTTGAGCGATCGCACAGGTCGGCTGCCGTCGCTCCGCGGCTTAAGGTGTTCGCCGCTGCTGCGCCGATACCGGCCGCACGCACTCGATGTCTGAGGGCTCGACTCATGTGTCATCACCCGCGCGCGCCGCTCCGATGAATCCGCTGCTGCTGCGCATCGCCGCCGAACATCCCTGCCTGCCCGGCCATTTTCCGGGCCAGCCGGTGGTGCCGGGCGTGCTGGTGCTGGATTCAGTTCTGGCCTTGGCCGGCGCATGCTTCGGCCCGCTGCGGCTGCTGCGCTTGCCACAGGTGAAGTTCGTCAGCGCTCTGCTGCCGGAACAGGACGCCGAGGTCGAGTTCGAGCCGCGCGGCGAACGTCTGCGTTTTCGGGTGCTGCGCGAATCCAGCCTGATCGCCAGCGGCGAGCTGGTGTTCGACCGCGTTCTGCCCAGCCCGTGAGCGCGCCTGCCGACGGCCAATGGCAGCAGCGCCCCGAGGGCGGCAGCCGCTTTGCGATCTGGCTGATCCGCAGCATCGCGCGCTACGGCGGGCGCTTGATGAGCCGGCCGCTGCTGATCCCGATCACCGTGTACTTCATGCTGGTGCGCGGGCCGGAGCGGCGCGCCTCGCGCGCCTATCTCGAGCGCGTGCTGGGTCGCCCGGCCACGCTGTGGGAAGCGGCGCGGCACATCCACTGCTTCGCTTCGACCATTCTCGATCGCGTGTTCATGCTGTCGGGCCAGTTCCGCAGTTTCGATCTGGAGATCACCGGTCTTGAGACCCTGCATGAGCGGATCGACCGCAGCGGGGTGCTGCTGTTCGGCTCCCACCACGGCAGCTTCGAAGCCCTGCGCGTGCTCTCGCGCGAGCGTCCCGATGTGCGGGTGCGGGTGGTGATGGACCGCGGCCAGAACGCTACCGTCACCCAGCTGCTCGAAGCCTTATGTCCGGACATCGCCGAGACCGTGATCGATGCCAGCCAGGACGGTACTTCGATCACCCTGGCGATTCGCGATGCCACCGAATCCGGTGCCCTGGTCAGCCTGCTGGTTGACCGCGCGCGCGGTGCCGAGCCGGTGCAGTGGATTCCGTTTCTAGGCGCGCCGGCGCCGTTTCCGAGCGCGCCCTTCCTGATCGCCGCGGCGCTGAAGGTGCCGGTGCTGATCTGTTTCGCCCTGTACCGCGGTGGGCGCCAGTACGGGCTGCACTTCGAGCTGTTCGACGAAGGCATCGACCTGCCGCGCGCGCAGCGGGCGCAGAAGCTGCTGGGCCTGCAGCAGCGCTATGTCGAGCGGCTGGAACACTACGTGCGGCTGGCGCCCTACAACTGGTTCAATTTCTATGACTTCTGGCGTACCGATGACCCGCACCCGACTCTGCCGCTGGCTCACCCCGCTGCTCCTGCTGTCGAGCCTGTCGAGCCTGTCGAGCCTCGCCGCTGACGCGCCGCCCGGCTCGACCGCTGCCCGGGTCGATGTGCTGCTGGCACGGCTCGCCGAGGGTGCGGCCGATTACCTGCGCTTCCGCGAGGAACGCAGTTCCGCCCTACTGAGTGAAGTGCTGGTGCTCGAGGGTCAGCTGTCGCGTCCTGCACCGGGCACCCTGGTGCGCGAAGTCGAGCTGCCCTACCGCGAGCGCACCACGCTGCAGGCCGAGCAGGTGTTGCTGGAGCGCGAGGGCGAGCGCCCGCGGCGGTTCTCGCTGCGCCGCGCACCCGAGCTGGGCGGCCTGCTGGCCAGCTTCCAGGCCCTGATCGAAGCCGATCGCAGCCTGCTCGAACATCACTACACGCTGAGTCTGGATGGCGATGCCTCCGGCTTCAGCCTCGAACTGACCCCGCACCAACGGCGCCTGGCCAAGCGCGTCGATGGCCTGCGTCTGATCGGAGCCGAGGCTGTGCTGCGCTGCATGCACCTGCGCCAGGCCGATGGGGCGGAGTCGTGGCTGTGGCTGGGCGAGGCCGCTGCCGCCGCGGCGGCGCTGCCGACGGCGGTCGAGCGCATCGCCCTGTGCGGCGGCCCGGCGGCGGAATCCACGCATGCCGACTGAGGCGACCGCCGCACGGCGCTGGTCCCTCGCGCTCGCCTGGGCGGTGCTGCTCGCTCTGGCGGCCGCGTTTGCCGGGCTGTTCCTGCAGACCAGCGGCGACCTGCGCCTGTTCATGCCGGCGCCGCAGACGCCGGCCCAGCGCCTGCTGATGAATGAACTGGGCGAAGGCCCGGGCGCGCGCCTGCTGCTGTTGGCACTGCAGGGCGCCGAGCCGGAGCAGCTCGCCGAGCGCTCGCGCGCGCTGCGCGAGGCCCTGATCGAGCGCGCCGAATTCGCCTGGGTCGGCAACGGTGACGAAGGCCTGGAGGCGATCCCCGAAGCGTTGCGGGCCTATCGCTTCGTGCTCTCGCCCGGCCCGTCCGAGGGCAGTCTCGACGCGGCCGCGCTGCACACCGCGCTGCGTTCGCGTTTGGCCGATCTGGGCTCGCCCGCGTCGATGCTGGTGGCGCCGCTGTTGCCACACGATCCCACCCTGGAGACCCTGCGCGTGCTCGACGCCTGGACGCCCGAGCACTCGCCGACACTGTTCGACGGCGTGTGGTTCAGCGCCGACGGCACGCGTGCCCTGCTGCTGGCCGAGACCACCGCGGCCGGTTTCGATCCGCAGGGCCAGGCGGCCGCAGTCGCGGTGCTGCAGGCGGCACATGCCGAGGTGTTGGCGGGGCAGGGCGATGGCGCGACCGACAGTTTGGAGGCCAGCGGGCCGGGCGCGTTCGCGGTGCTGATGGCCGAGCGCACTCGTGGCGAGGCCACCCTGCTCGGCGGCGCCGCCAGCATCGGCCTGTTCCTGCTGCTGCTGCTGGCCTACCGCGGCCTGCAGGCGCCGCTGCTGGGCGCGCTGCCGCTGGCCAGCGCGGCCGTGGCCGGCCTGCTCGCCACCGCACTGGTGTTCGGCGAGGTGCACGGCATCACGCTCGCATTCGGCTTCACCCTGATCGGCGTGGCCCAGGACTATCCGGTCCATCTGTTCAGTCATCGCCGGCTGGGCGAGCCTGCGCAGGTTTCGGCGCGCGCGCTGTGGCCGACCTTGGCCACCGGCGTGGGCTCGACCTGCGTGGCCTATCTGACCTTCTTCGCCTCCGGCGTGCCCGGGCTGCAGCAGCTGGCGGTGTTCACCATCGTCGGCTTGGGCACCGCGGCGCTGACCACCCGCTACGCGCTGCCGCGGCTGCTGGGGCCGGTGCGGCGTGATGTCGGCGACGGGGTCTGGCCGCGCCGGCTGCAGGGCGCCCTGCAGCGCGTGCCGCGGATGCGTTGGCTGGCGCCGCTGCTGGCGGCAGGGTGCGCGCTGGTGCTGCTGTTCGGGCCGGCGCCGTGGTGGCAGGACGATCTGGCCCGACTCACGCCGGTGCCGCCCGAACTGCTGGCCCGCGACCGCGCCCTGCGCTCTGAGCTCGGCGCACCGGATGTGCGCTGGATGCTGGTGCAGGACGCCGCCGACGCCGAGCAGGCGCTGCAGCGCAGCGAAGGCTTGCTGCCGGCACTGCAGGATCTGCGCGCGGCCGGCGCGATCGAAGGTTTTGACCTTGCTGCACGCTACCTGCCCAGCGCGGCCGTGCAGGCGACACGCCGCGCCGCATTGCCGGAGCCGGCTGCGCTGGCCCAGGCATTGGCCAGCGCACAGGCCGGAACGCCGTTCAAACCGGGTGCGTTCGACGCCTTCCTGGCCGAGGTCGAACATGCCCGCACGCTGCCGCCGCTGCGGCTGCAGGACCTCGCCGGCACGCCGCTGGAACTGCGTGCCGGCGCGCTGCTGGTCGAACGCGAGGGTCGCGCGCTGGCGCTGGTATCGCTCAGCGGCGTGCGTGACCCAGCGGCACTGCAGGCGCTGGCGGACGCACATCCGGGCTTGAGCGCACTCGACCTCAAGGCCGCCGCGGAATCGCTGGCCAGTGCCTGGCGCGGGCAGGTGCTGTGGGCCTTGGTCGGCGCGGCCCTGCTGTTGTCCTTGACCGTGTGGGCGGGCCTGCGCGATCTGCGCCGCGCCGCCCGCGTGCTGCTGCCGATGGCGCTCGGTACCGCCCTGCTGCTGGCCATCCTGCACGGCGCGGGCGTGCCGCTGACCCTGTTCCATCTGGTCTCGCTGGTGCTGGCGGCGGGATTGGGCCTCGACTACGCGCTGTTCTTCGAGCACGCCAGCCACTCCGCCGAGATCCAGCGCCGCACCCTGCACGCCTTGCTGGTGTGTTCGATCTCAACCCTGCTGGTGTTCGCCCTGCTCGGCCTGTCCAGCATCCCGGTACTGCGCGCAATCGGCAGCACGGTCGCGTTGGGCGTGTGCTGCCATTTCGTGCTTTGCCTGCTGCTTTTGGCGAGGCCATCCACACCGACTGCGGACTCCGCTCGTGCTTGAGTCCCTGCCGTCCTGCCGTGCCGACATCGAGGCGCTGATTCCGCACGCCGGCCGCATGTGCCTGCTCGAACGGGTGATCGCCTTCGACGACACCCGCCTGCACGCGCAAACCGATTCGCACCGTGCAGCGGACAATCCGCTGCGCCGCGATGGCGAGCTGTCTGCTCTGCACCTGTGCGAGTACGGCGCGCAGGCGATGGCCGTGCACGGCGGCCTGCTGGCGGCGCGCGCGGGCCACGCCGCGCCGCCCGGCCTGCTGGTGTCGCTGCGTGGCGTCGAGCTGCTGTGCAAGCGCATCGACGACCTTGCGGGGCCGCTGGACGTCTACGCCGAGGACGTTTCCGACAGTGGCGCCGGTTGGCAGTGCAGCTTCCGGATCGAACACGCCGGCGAGCTGATTGCCAACGGTCGCGCGGCGGTGTTGCGGAGGCCGGAGGCTTAGGGCGGTGTAGCGGCGGCTGGAGTTCTGCGATCGGGATTCGGGATTCGGGACTCGGGATCAAGAGCCGGCGGGGTGGGGTGTGCTGTTGGTAGGTTGGCCTAAGCGCAGCGCGGCCCAAATGCCTGCGCTCCATTGTCGGCGCAAGCGTCCAAGGTGGCGATGTTGGGTTTCGCCTTTGGCTCAACCCAACCTACGATTCGCGCTGGTTTCAATGTGCCGTGCATCGCGCCCGGCTTCGACTTTGCTGATCTGGAAAACGCAATCATGACGACCCCCCAGAAGCGCGCGCTGGTCACCGGCGGTAGCGGCGATCTTGGCAGCGCGATCTGTCGCGCGCTGGCGGCCGCCGGCCACCATGTTTATGTTCACGCCAATAGCGGTCTTGACCGTGCCCAGGCCCTGGTCGACGAGCTGCGCGCTGCGGGGCTGTCGGCTGAGGCGATCGCCTTCGATGTGGCCGACGCCGAGGCCTGTAGCGCGGCCACCGCGGCGATGCTCGAAGCAGGGCCGATCCAGATCGTCGTCAACAACGCGGGCATCCACGACGACGCGCCGATGGCGGGCATGAGCGAGGCGCAGTGGAAGCGCGTGATCAATGTCAGCCTGCACGGTTTCTTCCACGTCACCCAACCGCTGCTGCTGCCGATGGCGCGCACCCGCTGGGGCCGCATCATCAGCATTTCGTCCGTGGCCGCCGTGCTGGGCAATCGTGGCCAGACCAACTACGCCGCGGCCAAGGCGGGCCTGCACGGCGCCACCCTGTCGCTGGCCCGCGAGATGGCCAGCCGCGGCATCACCGCGAATGTGGTCGCACCCGGGGTCATCGCCGGGAGCATGGCGGCGGATGCGTTTCCGCCCGAGATGATCAAGACCACGGTGCCTGCCGGCCGCGCGGGTCGCCCCGAGGAGGTCGCCTCTGTTGTCGCGTTCCTAGCGTCCGACGGTGCGTCTTACGTCAATGGTCAGGTGATTGGGGTGAATGGGGGGATGGGGTGAGGGGGTGAGGGGTGCTTGCGCCTGGTCACTGCCGGCGCATGGCAGTTGCCTGTCCTCGGGCTGAGGTTCGTTTTTGCTGGATTGCATAGGGTGGGTCTTGACCCACCGGAGCGGTGCTGCGACCTCGGTATCGCTTGTTTCGGATGTTTGTCGTGGTCGGGGCGAAGATCAAGATCAAGAGCTTTCGGTTGGCCCTGCGGGCCAGCCGAGTCACTTTCTCTTGCTTGCCCAAGAGAAAGTAACCAAAGAGAAGGGCACCCCACGTCCGCGCCCTGCGTGCATCCTGCACTCCGGGTACGCGTGATTCGGTCGGGGTTTTCGGACAGGCCATCCATGGCCTGTCGAAAACCTCGCCGGCATCCCTGCCGGCGACCCTTCGGGC
>NZ_JBILJQ010000136.1:0-6228 GCF_044377145.1 Aquimonas sp. | reverse complement strand
GCGACATCTCCTGCACCCACAGCCGCCGCCGCCACGCCGCGAACTCCCGTCGCGGGATGCCCCACAACCGGCAGTAGTCCGCCTGGCTCAACCCACTCCGCACCTGCGAGCGCACATGCGCCCGCCATCGCCGCACCTCCGAACACGCCATCGACCGCTCCTCCGTTGGGGAAACCGGAGACGGTCGGGAGAATCAGGTCAGGAAGGTAGGTGAGGTGGGCGGACGCTTACGTACGGTCTTCTCCTCACCCGTCAGCAGTGCGTCGATCTGGGTGACATCGGCCACGTTCGCCGCGGTGCCGGTGACCACGCGCACCAGGCCCGAGTGGGAATCAACGCCGACGTGGGCTTTCATGCCGAAGTACCACTGGTTGCCCTTCTTGGTTTGGTGCATCTCTGGATCGCGCTCGCCTCTGCTGTTCTTGGTCGAACTCGGCGCGTGGATGATCGTCGCATCGACCAGCGTGCCGGCGCGCATCTGCATGCCGCGCGCCGCCAGATCGGCGTTGACCGTCTCCAGGATCTTCGGTGCCAGCGCGTGCTTCTCCAGGAACCGACGGAACTTCAAGATCGTGGTCTCGTCCGGGATCGCGTCGACGTTAAGTTCCAAGCCCGCGAAGCGCCGCATCGATTCGATCTCGTACAGCGCATCCTCCATCGCCGGGTCGCTCAGTGCGTACCACTGCTGCAGGAAGTGGATCCGTAGCATCACTTCCGGCGACATGGGCGGCCGTCCGGCCTTGCCGCTCTTGGGGTAGTGTTCTTCGATCAACATCAGCAGCGCCTTCCACGGCACCACCAGCTCCATTTCCGCAAGAAACTTCTCGCGACGGGTCTGCTTCTTCTTCGCGGTGTAGGCCAGGGAGTCGAAGGTGGTCTGCTTCATTGGCTGAACATTCTGCGGGTGGTGGGCTATGGTAGCCGTCGGGGCGGATAAATCAGAGCTTCCTTAGGCTTCAGTAACTCTCGCTTGGTTCGTTTGCGGCAGGGTCAGCCCACTGCCGCCTGTAACGGCTTGCTGAGCAGCCCCTGGAACCGCCTTGTCCTCACCGCGTCGGAACGCTGGCTGCGCTTGTCCGTGTAGGTGACTTGCGCGAGTTCGAGCTGGATGGCGTCCATACCTTCGGCAGGGCGGAGGTAGTGGCGGGTGATGCATCGGCACCGGCATCCCGCGCGTCCTGGAGGACTGGCCGGAGACGACGCTACTTGACGACGTGGACGGCAACGAGTTCAGGGCGGTGATTCCGCGGCCAGCGACCGACCAAACCCAGCAAGTCACCCCGCAAGTGACCCCGCAAGTGAGCCCGCAAGTGACCCCGCAAGTTGGGATGCTGTTGGCGCAGCTTGATGGCGAAATGCCTCGGCTCGCTATCCAGAACGCCCTGGGGCTGGCGGACCGAGAACACTTTCGTACTTCCTATCTCACGCCAGCACTGGACCTTGGCGTGATCGAAATGACCCTGCCGGACAAGCCTCGCAGCAGCAACCAGCGGTACCGCCTTACCGCCCTCGGACGGCAGTGGTTGACGACGCATTCCCCTGGCGGTTCGCCCTGATGCCCCGCGGCATGCTCGAACTTCCTCCCCAGTCCGCTAGATTGCTATTCAATTGAGAGAGCCGGAATTGAACCGTCATCCATCCGCCACCAACAACGACCCCCAGCTGGGAACAGCTGGGGTTTTTTGTTGCCTGCTGACTGGGGCAGGGCCGATCGGAACAGCCTGCAGTTTCTGAGCGACAGCAATCCATTCCGCGCGCGAATCACTTCACGGCAGTCGTCAGAGCGCCCAGCTCAAGCGGGCAAGGGCGCTGCCTGCGGACTGCTCTTGGCAGCCGTCTGCGGGCGAGTGACACACCCCCGGCGCGCCCAGAACGGTGCGTGTGGCCAGCGCGTCTCCAGTGCATAGCAGGCACTGAGCTGCTGTCGATAGGCCGCGTGGACCTCGGTGAGATGCTGGCAGTAGCGCGCGCCGGCGGCCGCGTCGCCCGACCGCATGCTGAGCAGGGCGCGCGCTGCCTCTTGCCCGGTGTAGAGCGCATTGGCGATGCCTTTGGAAGAGAGCGGATCGAAGCTGAGCGCGGCATCGCCGGTGGCGAGCCAGCGCTCGCCGGCCGCGCGATCGAGTTCGCTGCCGCTGGCGTCGGCGCCGCCGCTTGGCTCGATCGGGCGCCATCCGTGCTGCAGGCACAGCCGGCTGAGCATGGGCGCGTTCTGCAGCGCATCCCACAGACGGCCAGCCGACAGCAGACGGCGGTGCTGCAGCAGATCGCTGTCGCCCAGAAAAACCAGCAGGCGCTGGCCGGAGGGCAGCAGGCTGCTGTACCACCAGCCGTCCTCGACCGCTTCCACCAGGGTGCGTCCGTCCTGATCGTGTTCCGATCCGCCCTGCAGGCGCAGATAGAAGGCGATCAGTGCGTCATGGCGGACGCGTCGCGCGCCGAGTGCACGCGCCAGGCTCGCCGCGCGGCCGCTGGCGTCGATCACCCAGTCCGCCTCGATCGTCTGCTCACGGTTGTGCGCAAACTGCAGGCGCAGCTGATGTGGCTGGCCATGCCTGCCTGCGCGCAGCAGGCGCAGCGTTGTGTCTGTCAGCAGCTGCGCGCCGGCCTGGCAGGCGGCTTCGCGCAGATCACGGTCAAACCGCAGTCGATCCAGCTGCAGGCCGTGGCCGTGCAGCTGACGAATGAAGTCTTTCGACTGCGGCTGCGGCCCGCCCCAGCAGGCCAGGGTGCCGACGCTGGGGCGATGGCCTGCCGAGAGTGTGCGATCAAGCACGCCGAGCCGCTGCAGTAAGGGACGTGCCGACGGCGGCAGGCTTTCGCCCGGTCGAAAGGCGCGCGGGCCGCTGTTGTCGGCGATCAGTACCCGCAGCCCGGCCTGGGCAAGGCTCAGTCCTGCCGCAGCGCCGGCGGGCCCGCCGCCGGCGATGACCACGTCGAAATGCTTCTGCTGCACGACAAGTCGGCTCAGGTGCGCGGCTTGCCGCGCCGGACCGGCAGTGGCGCGGCCTGTGCGTCCTGGGCCGAATCGAAGTTCGCGCCATGCGCGAGTACGCCGGCCTTCGCATGCAGCTTCGGATGCGCCTTTGCTGCGCCGGGTTCGGCGGCGAGGCTCATCGCGGCGGCCTCCAGCGCGGCCGGACTCAGGCTCGACGCGTCCGCAGCGGACACATCCGGACCGTAGGCGGCGACCTGCATCTGTGCCGGGAACCCGGGCGAATCGCTGACGCCCGGGCGCGATTCGACCAGGCCCATCGAGCCGAAGATCCGCACCATCTCGACCATCTGCCCAGCAGTGTCGCCGTGCAGCGGTTTGTTCCAGCTGGTGCGTTTGCTGAAGGCCTCGATGCGCCGATCCATCGGCTGCGCCGGGTCGATCACGATCGCGTAGTCCTCGGCGGTCAGGACATGATTGGGCACGCGGGCCGGCCAGAAGGTCGGCGCGAACGGATCGTAGTCGGTGTCGTAGCCGGCGCGGCAGAACGCCGTGTCGGCCTGCCAGGGCAGACCCATCCAGCGATTCAGATCACCGGGGCTCTGCGCGTGCAGGGGGCCTTGCGCGGACAACGCGGTGGCCTGATTGAGGGTCGCGCCGTAGTCGGGTGCGGCCTCGCCGGGCGGACGCTGGCGGATGCGGAACGGCGCGCGATACAGGCTCAGGTGGCGCATCGGCCAAGTCAGTTCGCAGCCGGGGTGGAAGGCATCGGCGAGGCAGAACTCCAGCGCCGCGCGGTCCAGCATCGCCGGCTGTGCGGCCAGCGGTAGCTCATCGATGCTGGCCGGCAGAGGCCGCTTCGGATCGAATCCAGGGCTGAACTGGCCCAACATCCAGCGCTTCAACAGCGCGTACTGGGTGGCGCTGACACTGGCGTTCTGGCGCGGGCTCTCGCCGGCCGGAATCTCCATCGCATCGCCGTACAGCCACGGCCAGGGCTGCTGGTTGCCATCGGGTGGGTTGGGCGGGCGGAAGCTGTTGAACACCTGTCGACGCAGTTCGGCATTGGGGTCGTAGGCGCCGGCCGGCGGCAGGGTCGAGAGCTTGGCGATCAGGTCGGGTTCTTCGAAATCGAAGCGGCCGCCAAAGCCGAACAGGGTCGCGAAGCCCTGATTCACCCACTGCAGCCCGGTCAGGCGCTGCAGGATCGGATAGACATCGTTCTGGAAGTGCACCTCTGCCGGCAGCGCCAACCAGCCGGCCTGCACGTAGAGATCGAACATCAGGTCGTACAGGGTGCGCTCGGCCTTCAGCTGCGGGGCGTAGTTTGGCGGCGCCGTCACCACCCAGGCCGAGTCCACCGGAATGGTGCGGCCCTCGATGTGGACGCTGGCGCTGACGGTGCCGTCGGCGGTGTCGTCGTACCAGCCATCGGCATTGATGAAGGAATTGCCGTCCTTGGGGTTGAAGATCGGCGTGTTGTTCGGCGAGGCCGACACGCCATGACCGGCCAGCACGAGAAGACGGCCGTCGGCATCCGTGCGCAGTTCGCCGAGGTTGACCGGCACGCCGGTGAAACTGCCGCCGCACTGCACCGGCCCATCGCCACGGCCGACCACGCGCTGCGGCCCGGCGTCGATCACCAGCGTGTCGCGCGTGGCGACCTGGGCATTGCGCAGCGGCAGCACGGTGTCGGCGGCCTCGGGAATATCCATCGCGATCTGCCATTGATACCAGGCGGCCTTGCTGTTCGCCAGATGAACGGTCCAGCTGATCTCGGCCCAGTCGGCGGTCAGCTCGCGCACCACTTCGCCCGCCGCGTTATAGCCGTAGATGCGGAACTCGGCGGCCTCGCGCTTCAGCGCGCCGGTGGCATCGCGATAGAAGCCCTGTGGCTGAATCGGCGGCTCGCTCAGCTGCGGGCCGATGTAGAACGCCTCGGCGCTGTTGCCGACCCGTGCGATGCCGATCGCAGGGTGGATGGCGGCGCGCACCACGTGGGTGTCGCGTGCGGCCGGGTAGTCGACCCCGGGCGCGTACTGCGGAGGCCGCGGCTCGGTCGGTTCGCCGGTGGGCACGCCATTGGTGTTGCGACGATTGTTGGCCGAGGCCTGATAAACCACGCGGCGCGCCTCCGCGAGGCTGCCGACTGGCGCGTGCTCTGGCAGGGCATGCCAGGTGTTGTAGGCGAGGTTCTCGCCATAGCTGGCCTGGTTGCGGGTATCGAGATCCTGCTTCGGCAACTCGAGGATACCGACCTCGATCGGCGCGCTGGCCTGTTCACTCCACTGCACGGTGGCGGCATCGAGCGGCATCTCGCCCTCATTGGTCTGGAACTGAACCAGCAGACGGAAGCGCGCCGAGCTGGTGCGCAGCCGCGCATGCAGATCTGCGCGCAGGTAGAAGGGATCATCGAAGTCGACCGGGTCATCGCAGGCGGGCATCGACCGCTGCAGCGGCGGCAAGTGCTCCAGCTTGTACTTGACGAAACGACTGTCGCCGAAGCGGAACGGCAGCACGCTCCAGTAGTCGATGCCGAGCACCGAATCGACCACTTTCTCCATGTCGTTCAGCACCTGCGCGGTACGCGGATGCGCGGCCAGGTATTCGTCACCCTTGCCGTGCAGGGACTGGCAGGTGAACTCGCACATGTCCTTGGCGGTGTCGACGAAGAACACATCGTGATTCTGCAGAATGAAGTCGTGCGTGTTCGCATGCTGATCCGGCGCCAGCAGCTTTTCGCCCTCGACGCCGAACAGCTTGATGCCGATGCCGGTGGTGCCCTTGAGATCGGTATTGCCGGGCTGGACATCGGCGGAGAAGCGCACCCAGGCCGGGTACTCGCGCGCCTGCGCAAACAGCCCGACGCGCAGCGACTCCGGCAGCGCCGGATCGACCACGAAGCGACCGTGGGCGACACCGTGCAGACGCAGGAACACCGGCCGCGTGGCGGGGTCGCGCCCGGCCGCCATACCGCGGCCCTGGAAGTAGTCGACGAACAGCTGCTTCAAACCGAGCACTGGATCGCTGTCGCAGCAGCATGGGCTGGGCGGCAGCTTTGGCGGCAGTTGGATCGGTGTTCCGGTGCAGTCGCTGGCGGCGGAGTACGCCGCAGGATCGGTGTTCTTTGACATGCGATTCCCCCAGTGCGTGGCCAACCGTGCTCGACGTATGCGTCCGCCCAAGCCACCTACCGCTTCCCCACTCGCCGTGCTGAGCCTCAGTTGCAGATCGGCGCCCAGCCCTCGATCGGCAGCAAGCTGTCGATGTCGCGGTTGCGCGTGGTCGGCAGT